>JBIKKD010000261.1:0-2605 GCA_044360565.1 Kapaibacterium sp. (SeqCode) | reverse complement strand
TATCAGCTCATACAGGAGCCATATTCTCGTTCCATCGGACAAAACACTTCCCAGCTCAATGCAAAAACATTGATTTATGGTCCTGAAATGTTTGCCCAAGCCCAATTTCCCGATGGCAGTTCGATATCTTTGCGTTCATGGTATGAATGGCAATTTTTTGGCGAATCATCGCGCAGGAATCAAATCAATTTATTTCTCCAAGCTTCATTATTTCTCTGATCAATATGCAATCAATACGCGGAACAAAAGACATTCTCCCTGGTGAGATTCATGGCTGGCATACAGTTGAGGATCGCATCAGACATATCACGAGTCTCTATGGCTATCGAGAATTGCGCAATCCGATCATGGAATATACAGAGGTCTTCAAGCGTGCTGTTGGTGAGGACACCGATATAGTAGGTAAGGAAATGTATTCTTTTCCGGATCGTGGGGGTGATTCGATTACTTTGCGACCCGAGGCAACTGCCGCGGTTGTTCGTTCCGCAATTCAACATAATCTTACAGCACAACAGCAAATTGCGAGAGTGTATTATGCCGGACCATTCTTTCGTTATGAAAGACCCCAAAAAGGAAGACAAAGACAATTCCATCAATTTGGTTGCGAATTACTTGGAGCATCAGGTCCTGAAGCAGATATTGAAATCCTTGCCCTTGCTCATGATTTTCTTGAATCTCTGGGAATCAAGTCCAGAGAATTGCATATCAATACATTGGCAACTCCGGAAATCAGGCAGCAATTCAAGCAGGAGTTGATCTCTTATTTTTCATCGCATCTTTCAGAGTTATCTGAAGATTCTCAGTCTCGCTTGCAATCTAATCCATTGCGCATTTTGGATTCCAAAAATCCCGGTGATAAAGCTCTATCTGCGAATGCACCAAAAATGCAAGACATGCTCGATGCTGAAAGTAGGGATCACTTTGAGAAGGTATTATCACTTCTGGATGCTTTATCGATTCCCTATTCCGTGAATCCACTCTTGGTGCGTGGTTTGGATTATTATTCGCATACTGTATTTGAATTCACAAGCACCGCTCTCGGCGCTCAGGATGCGCTTGGTGGCGGTGGTCGTTATGATCATTTGTTTGAGCATTTCGGTGGAAAGCATACACCATCCATTGGCTTTGCTTTTGGGATGGAAAGACTCCTTCTTGCAATGAATGCCCAAGAATCCATTCCGGAAGCATCCAATCCGGAAATTTATGTCATTGGATTTGAAAGTGATGAGTCCCGTAAAGCTGTGATTTCTTGTGCACATGCATTGCGCATCAGATCAGGAAAACAAGTGATTGTCGATGTGCAAAACAGATCACTCAAAGCACAGATGAAAGAGGCGGATAAATTGGGCATTGGACATGTGATCATCATTGGACCGGATGAGGTCTTGAATCAAAATTGCATCGTCAAGGATTTGTCATCAGGCATGCAATACACCAAGTCAATTGATGAATTGGAAGCATTTTTTGGATGATTAATTTATGATTGTATTGATTTGATGAGTGCATAACCGCTTGCAATTGAAGCGGGAGCAACGATCATAGAAGATAACATATAGAGCATGGCTTCCACGACATGTTTTTCTTTCCAGAGAAGATAAGCTTCCAGACCAAATGTCGAAAATGTGGTGAAACCACCGCAAATACCAACCGTCAAAAAAAGCCACATTGATTGCTTAAAAACTTCCCCTGAAGTTTCCTGCATGGCAAAGAGAGCGCCAAGAATGATGGAACCAATCACATTCACAGCCATGGTACCGATTGGAAAAAGTCCGGTGCTACCATGCAATGCCTGTGAGATTAGATAACGAAGAATGCTTCCAATCGCACCACCAAGTCCAACCCACAAGAATATCATCCTATTGTTTCCTTTTCTATTTCATCCAAATCTGTTGGCAATGGCTGAATTCTATTTTCATAGATGAAGAATGCACCACCAATCACAAAACACACAATCAGGTTGATTCCATGCGTGAGTGTTGCATAAGCCAATGCTTCTTCGGGCATAATACCGAAAATCGCAACCATTGCGGTTTGAATGAGTGAATGATAGACTCCGATTCCGCCAGGTGCTGGAGTGAATTGGGATAGAGTACCAACAGAAAACAAAAAAGTGGCATCTATGATGTCAAGATGCAATCGATCCTGAAAATCAAAAGAATAGAGCATGATCCACATCGGCAAGAGATAACCTATCCAAATACCAAAGGATTCCAATGTGAGTCGAACATACTGAGAAGGTGTTTTGATCACTTCAAAACCCTGCTCAAATGTATCGGTCAAGCGATGAATACGCTCATAGAAGGACTGAGAAAATGGCTTGACGAATACTTTCAATAACCAATCAGTCAAGGCGGGGAAAAATGCAATGACCAAGATGAGAATGATGATTGAAGATAATATGCCGATGACCGATAGCATCTGCGCCCAAGAAAACCAAGGAAATGCCTGTTCGATATCTGCTCTTTGGAAGATGAACACACCTGCAATGAAAAGCAGGACCATGATTGCATCAAAGAAAAAACGCTCGACAATCATCGATGCCATAACGGTTGACAAAGGTACTTTATCTCTTCGAGAATAAATGATTGGTCTGAGTAATTCCCCA
>JBIKKD010000052.1:0-8428 GCA_044360565.1 Kapaibacterium sp. (SeqCode) | reverse complement strand
ATGAATCATAAGACCTATCTATGCCTGATTTCGTACATCTCCATAATCATACACATTATTCTCTTCTTGATGCTGCTTGCAAGCCCGAACAATTGATCGAGGCGGCAAAGGCTGATGGACAGACTTCTATTGCACTTACCGATCACGGGGTGATGTTCGGTTGTTTTGAATTCTATAAAAAAGCCAAAAAAGCGGGAATCAAGCCCATTTTAGGTTGCGAAGTATATATTGCGACCGGTAGTCGTTTTGATATGACAGCCCGCAAAGGTGGAAATAAAAAACGCAATTATTATCATTTGGTATTGCTTGCCAAGAATGATATTGGTTATAAAAATCTGATGAAACTCACCACATTGGGTCATACCGAGGGTTTCTACTATAAACCGAGAATTGATCAGGAATTGCTTTTGCAATATCGCGAAGGACTTGTTGCCCTTTCGGCTTGTCTTTCGGGAGTGGTGAATGCACCTCTACTTGAGGGTGACTATGAAAAAGCAAAGCAATCAGCGATTTGGTATAAAGAGGCTTTCGGTGAAGATTTCTATATCGAATTGCAGAATCATGGACTTGAAGGCGATAAAATCGTCATGGAGCAAGCCCCAAGATTGGCTCGTGAGCTTGGCATCAAGTTGATTTGCTCGAATGATTGTCATTATATCAAGAAAGAAGATGCCGTCGCACACAATGTGCTTCTCAATATCAAGGAAGTGAGTTCGGCAAATTCAGGACAATTAGATATCTATAATTTGCGTTATGGCGTTCCTGAAATGTATTTCAAAGCCAAGGAAGAAATGGCAAAGATATTTGCTGATTATCCCGAGGCGATTGAAAATACCAATGAGGTTGCCGAGAAATGCAATGTAGATTTGAAATCTGACATCAAAATGCCTGTCTTTCCCATTCCATCCGATTCCAAAGCCGAGACTTTGGAAGAGTATTTGGAAGAACTCACGATGGAAGGATTGGAAAAGCGCTATCCTGTTTTGAATGCAAATATCCTTGAGCGTGTGAAGTTCGAATTGGATGTTATTAAATCCATGGGATATGCCGGATATTTTCTCATTGTGCAGGATTTCATCAAAGCAGCTAGAGATAAACAAGTAAGGGTTGGTCCGGGACGTGGCTCGGCAGCGGGAAGCATTGTGGCTTATGCACTCGGCATCATCAATGTGGATCCACTCAAGTATGATTTGCTCTTTGAGCGTTTCCTGAATCCCGATCGCGTTTCGATGCCTGATATCGATATTGACTTTGCCGATGACAAAAGAGATGTCGTGATAGATTATGTGCGTGAAAAATATGGTAATGATTCAGTTGCGCAAATCATCACATTCGGAACACTCTCCTCAAGAGCTGTTTTGGCTGATGTGGGCAGAGTTCTCGGTATACCTCTTGCCACGATACGATCCATCACTGAAAAAATTCCATCCGTGATGGGAAAAGTCACTCCACTCAATGAAGCAATGGATTTACCTGAGCTTAGATGGGTGAAAGAATCCAATGATCCGAAGCTCAAAGAATTGATTGATTATGCCACGACGCTTGAAGGACTTGCCAGAAATTCTTCGACGCATGCTGCCGGAGTCGTGATTGCGCCCGGTAATATCAATGATTATGTTCCGCTGTATAAAACTTCAGATTCCGTCATGGCCACGCAATATACCATGAAAGATCTCGAAGATGCGGGACTTCTCAAGATGGATTTTCTGGGATTGAAAACACTGTCAATCATTGAAAATACGCTTGCGCAGATCAAGAAAAATCATGGTGTCGAGATTGATACTGAAGCATTGGACTTGCATGATCAAGCAACATTCGATCTTATTGGAAAAGGAAAAACGCTCGCTATATTTCAGTTTGAATCCGAGCAAATGCAAGAGTCTTTGAAAAAGCTCAAGCCAAATGATTTGGAAGATCTCATTGCGATGAATGCATTGTATCGTCCTGGTCCGATGGACAATATACCCGAATTCATTGATCGTAAGCAGGGAAGAAAGAGCATCGAGTATTTGCATCCGATCATGGAATCGGCATTGCATAAAACCTATGGTGTTATTGTCTATCAAGAGCAGGTGATGCAACTCGTGGGTGATATCGCGATGTTCACGCTCGCCCAAGCCGATATCATGCGTCGTGCGATGGGTAAGAAAGATGAAAAACTCATGCTCGAACAAAAGGCATTATTTGTTGATGGCGCTTTGAAGAATCCCGTCTTCATTCAAGGTTGCATCAGTAAAGTTGCCGAACCACAAACATTGGCCGAAGAAATATTTGATTTGATCCTGAAGTTTGCTTCTTATGGATTCAATAAATCTCACTCATGCGCTTATGCATATCTCGCATATCAAACAGCATGGCTGAAAACGCATTATATGGCAGAGTTTTTGGCTGCGAACATGACCGCTGAATTGCATAATCAGGATAAAATCGTGCAATTGATTGATGAAGCCAGATCTTTCGGCATCACTGTAATGCCACCCGATGTAAATAGATCATTTGCAATTTTCACCGCATCAGATTCCAAAACCGTTGAGTTTGGTCTTGCAGGCATCAAGAATGTAGGAATACCTGCCGTGGATGCCATTGTTGATGCGCGATCAAAAGGAACATTCACATCACTCTTTGATTTTGTGAAAAGAGTCAATCTTAAACTCATCAATCGTAGAACGCTCGAACCTCTTGTATGTTCAGGTGCATTTGATTCAATGCAACATGGACATCGCGCGCAGATGTTTGCAACCATTGATTCTGCTTTGGAATTTGCAAAGCGAGTTCAGGAAGATTTGAAGTCAGATACTGAAAATTTGTTTGGTGGAACCACGGAAGGTGAGATAGCAGAACCAAAACTACCAAATCTAAAAGCGTGGAATGAAGGATATCGTTTGCAAAAAGAGAGAGAAGTCTTGAACTTCTATCTGAGCGGTCATCCACTCAATCAATACAAAGCTCATGCAATGTCATTCTCCACTTTGCAACTCAATAGAACGGATAGTCCACTCATTGGAAAGCATGTACGCTGCGCCGGCATTATCACCGGTATAGTTACGAAGCTTGACAAAAGAGAACAGACGATGGCCATAGTCACGATAGAAGACTTTAATGGCAAAGCAAATATTCTCTTTTGGAGTGATGCTTATAGTCGTTATCAGCATTTTCTTCAGAATGAAAAGATCATCCTCGTCAGAGGCAAAAGCGAGCTCAATGGTGAACAACTTAAAATCATTGCCGATGATGCCATGCCCATTGAAGATGCGCCCACAAAATTTGGTAAAGGGTATATCATCACCATTGAAGACAATGCTGATGTCATCTCAAAAATTCAAGAACTCAATGCACTCATGACCAATGGTGGAATGAGTACATTACATTTCAGATTGATGGATTCCACTGGTGAACTTAAAACGCATTATGTGGCCACCAATCAACCTATTGCCTGCAATCATGAAATCAGTGAACAAATCATGAGCATATTCGGTCGAGGCAATCTCCGTTTTCTCATGGATTAAGACATTTACATGAAGCAATTACTTCCAACAGAAAAACCCATCGAAAGAGCCATTGTTATTTCCGTCGTCAAAAAAGGCGGAGACCGAATTCAAGCCATGGATTATCTTGATGAATTAGCCTTCCTAGCAGAAACTGCCGGGGCAGAAGTTATAGGGAAAGTCTATCAAGAGCGTGTCAGACCGGACAGATCAACAATGATCGGAAAGGGAAAGGTTGCTGAAGTCAAAGAAATGATAGAACAAGATGATATTCAATCCGTGATTTTCGATGATGATTTAAGCCCTATGCAAGTCAGAAACCTTGAAAAAGAATGGAATGTGAAAGTACTCGACAGAAGCGGTGTGATTCTTGATATTTTCGCTTCAAGAGCTAGATCCATGGAAGCAAAAACACAAGTAGAATTGGCGCAGTTGCAATACCTGATGCCGAGACTCACGAGAATGTGGACGCACCTTTCAAAGCAATTCGGTGGAATTGGTACCAAAGGTCCCGGGGAAACGCAGATTGAAACTGATCGTCGATTGATACGCGATAGAATCACTCGATTGAAAGAAAAGCTGATTGACATTGACATGCAGAGAAAACAGCAGAGAAAGGGGAGGGATCATATGCCTCGATTTGCATTGGTGGGCTATACCAATGCCGGAAAATCGACATTGATGAATATGATGACAGGTGCGGATACATATGTTGAGGATAAATTATTTGCAACACTTGATACCACTGTCAGACAATGCTCCTTGCCTAATGGACAATTGATGTTGCTCTCAGATACTGTTGGTTTTATTCGCAAATTACCTGCGCATCTTGTTGCTTCATTCAGAAGCACATTGGCCGAGGCAGCAGAGGCAGATGCACTCATTCATTTGGTGGATTGTACGCATCCAGCATTCAAAGAGCATATTCAGGTTGTGCAGGAAACCTTGAAATCACTTGATATAGAAGACAAAACAATAGTGCTTGTCTTTAATAAAATCGATCAATTGGAAGATCCATCCATCATTAGAGATTTGCAGATAGAATTTCCAGGTAGTATTGGCATCTCAGCTGTGAAAGGACTGAATATTGTCACTTTGCTTGAAAGACTGCAAGAAATAGCATTATTGCAAAGTACGATACTGAAATTTCACTTGCCTTATGATGCCATGAATATTTTACCAAAAATATATGCTGCTGGAGAGATAGTCGAAAGGGAAGACATGGATGAAGGGATTCGTATTGCTGTGAATGTTTCTGCCGAAAGGAAGGATGCATTATTGCGCTTTACCGAACAATTTTTGATCAAAGAGTAATCAGCGTTTTTTTTCTGCGAAATACACTATGGGAGCTGAAGCACTTTGATTGATAGGCTCAGTGCGAGTCACTTGCCATTCATTTGTGGGGAGTTTTCGCATCCAATCTTCAACAGCTAGTGCTTCTTCAAGACCATGCTCATGACCACGATATGCAATCACGGAAATTGCTCCGCGAAACTGTAATAATGTCAAACATGCATCTAATGCTTTAATGGTGGATTGTGTATTCGTGATGATGGATCTGTCTGTTGATCCGGGGAGATATCCAAGATTGAAACAGATACAACTCACTCTTTGAATGAAAGGTTGAAGCACGATTTCCATTTCCGAATGATCGGCTACCATGCAATTCACATGTTGTATATCATGTTCTAGCAATAGATTCTTTGTTGATTGAATCGCGTCTTTTTGTTTGTCAATAGCAATCACAATCCCTTCACTTCCAACGCATTCTGCCAAGAATAATGTATCATGTCCATTTCCCGCAGTTGCATCAATCACTATATCACCAATGCAAATTGAATCGGACATGAAGAGATGTGAAATCTTGACAGCTGATTTCATTGTCATTTCCGAGAAACGAGTGCATCATGGAGCATTGCAATTGCTTGCATGACAGAGCGCTCGCGATTGATTGCTCGATCATTTCCAAAATTGAAGCGCTTGGAGATAACTTCATATTCGCTTGCCAGTCCGATCCAAACTGTTCCAACGGGTTTTTCTTGCGTGCCACCCTCGGGACCAGCGATACCTGTTATCGAAAGACAATATGTAGTATTCAATACATTCCTTCCGCCGATTGCCATTTCTTCTGCAACTTCTTTGCTAACGGCTCCAAATTGTTCAAGTGACTCAGGAGAAACATGAGCCAATTGTTCTTTTAAAGCATTAGAATAGGTTTGAAGTCCTCCAATGAAATAGGAAGATGATCCTGATTGCTTTGTAAATTCAGCTCCAAGCAATCCACCGGTACATGATTCCACAACACTGATTGTACATTGCTTTTGAATTAATAAATCAGTTGTGACGGAAAGCAATGAAGCATTACCGAAACCATAGACATATTCCCCGATTGCATGCTTCAAGAATTCTTGAATCTCCATCAATCTCATTTGTGCTTGCATTGGATCTATGCTGAGAATTCCCAATCTCAATCTCACACCTTGATAAGAAGGAAGAAATGCAAGCGATTCATCTTTTTGTAGAAATACATCAGGTTCTCCAATCAAATCAGCCAGCGCAGATTCAGGAATTCCTTTGGTGAGAATCGTATGGTAATAAGGAATCTTTTCTTGCTCTTGTTCAATATGCTTTCTCAAAAAAGGAATCACATGATCCTGCATGATTCCTTTCATCTCCGATGGAACACCGGGAAGAGAAACATAGATCACATTATCTACATGAAAAAGCATGCCTGGTGCGGTTCCTCTTGGGTTTTCAAGAACAGTACAAGTTGAGGGGACTAATGCCTGATCCATATTTCTCTGATTGAGAGGCAAACCCCGAAGTCTTGCTCTTGCCTTAAGTGAATCAAGAGTTGGTTCATGCAGAATCAATTCATCATTAAAATATGCGAGAAGAGTTTCTTTTGTTTTGTCATCATGAGTAGGACCCAATCCCCCTGACATCAAGATGCAGTCATATTCTTTTTTTAGGGAATGCAATTCATCGAGTAATATTTCAATACCATCTTGAATGGTGATATGTCTAAGTACAATTCCACCAATCTCAGTACATGCCTGAGCCATCCAAGCCGCATTGGTATTGATGATTTGTCCGATGCATAATTCATCGCCGATGGTGAGTATTGCTATTTTCATGATAGGTTTTTGTGTTATGCTTGTGAGCGAATTCTCATGAAATATAATCCTGTTGATATGGCATTCATCTTCACCTTTCCGCGAAATCGACTGCTCAAGATGGAAAATGGAGTGAAGAGTAAAGCCATGATCGCATGATAGATTCCCATGATGAACATGATCAATCCAATGGATGCATCCGGAGTATTTTTCTTGATGAAACGAATCTTTGAATCAATTAACATTTCGAGTGAGCGAAGCGATGGAGAATTACCTCCATAAGTAGCTCCACGAACATGCATGATGATAGAAGTTGGGACAAATAATACTCCTTTGCCGGATGCCCACATTCTATGACAGAAGTCTGCTTCTTCACCAAAAAAGAAAAAGTCGGAATCAAATCCACCAATATTCCTGAATGCTTGTGATTCAATGAGCAATGCCGCGCCATCGGCATAAGGAATGAAACGCGAAGATCTTTTGATGCCGAGTTTCATGGATATTGTTTCGAGTATGTTTTCAATAGCGGAAGAAAAGGTTACATAGTGAATTGCTTCGGACATACCGGGAAAAAAGCCCCAACTTCTTTGTCGTGAATTATCGGGATAGACCTGTTGTGGACAGCATATCCCGACATCGGAAAATCCTTTCATGCCATTAAAGAGAGAAATCAAGGTATTGGGTCGAAACTCTATATCAGCATTTCCAATAAAAACCCATTCGCCGGAAGTTTGCTCAAACCCGATATTTACAGCTGATGCATATCCTAGATTTTCTTGCAATGCAATCACTTGTACATTCGGAAAGGTTGCACGCACATTATCAACTGTCAAATCATTCGATGCATTATCAACTACTATGATCTTTCCAATCTCCACTCCTTGCGGAACATGATGCAGAGTATTCAAACATTTAAGCAATAATGTTTGAGTATTATAAGAGATGAGAACGATATCAATGATCATGAGTATATGAGCTTTTCAAAAAGAAAGGCGATCGCCGGGGATCGCCTCAAGAATTCAATTGTCGAAGTGGGAGGATTCAAAATCTCGATCTCATTACCCGAAGATGGTATTCCAAAGGGCTGAGTCATACTCCACAATGGCCGAAAAATAAGCATTTTCTATTTTTGACCATAGGCCTTTTGCATGCCCATATAGAGAGCAAGCATAGACTTTTCTGCTTCACTTCTATTCTGTGTAAAACCAATCGCACGCTCATGGGTGCCTGCATGTGTATATACATCATGACTCGGAGGATTAATCGCCGCATCATAGATTATTTGTGCCGCATCTTTGGCACTCAACATCGGAACAAGTGGAGCGAGACCTATCCCATGTTCTTTGGCTATCCCGCGTGATTCTCTAATTCCCGCCATGAAAAGATTTCCAATAGGACCGCCTTCTGTCACTGCTCCCCATTCGGTGATCACGCCATCCGGGCAAACCGCTGTTGCATGGATATTCGAACCGGCAATTTCTGCTCGAAGGGAGGCAGTAAAGCCCATCACGGCATGTTTGGCTGAAACATATGCACTATTGAATGGAAAACCCATTGTTCCAGCAACACTGGCGACATTGATGATATGTCCAGATCCTTTTGATTTCATATGTTTTAATGCGGGAGCTGACATATACCAAAGTGAGAATACATTCACACCAAATATGCTTTGCAATTGTTCGGGAGTTGTGTCTTCTACCGAGGCAAGATTTCCACGACCTGCATTATTGATGAGAATATCAATCCCGCCAAAATGATTGATGGTTTGTTCGACGCATGCTTGTGCTTGTTGGGGAATGCTCACATCCACTTGCATTGCAAGACAAT
>JBIKKD010000260.1:0-2630 GCA_044360565.1 Kapaibacterium sp. (SeqCode) | reverse complement strand
TTTTGATTCTTCTATTCATCAGAACATCATTCAACGATTCTTTTCAAAGAGTACGCATCAATCTCAAGAAATCACAGCGAATTTACCGAAATACGGTATTGTACTACTCTGCATATATGTGACATTTCAATTGTTGTTTCCATTGCGTTATGTTCTCTATCCCGGAAATCATCAGTGGACTGAACAAGGATATAGATTCGGATGGCGTGTGATGCTGACAGAGAAGTCAGGTAATGCGCAAATCATGATCACTGATAGAAAATCCGGAAAAACAGGTTATGTCAATAATGCTGAATGGCTGAGCGCGCATCAGGAAAAACAAATGTCATTTCAGCCGGATATGATACTTGCTTTCGCTCATTTTCTTCATGATGAATATCAAAAGCAAGGCATATATGATCCAATCGTAACCGTAGATTGCTGGGTGACAATGAATGGTAGGCCATCAGCTCGACTCATTGATCCCAAGGTTGATTTGTCAAGAATCACTGATGACTTCTCACATAAAACATGGATTGCTTCATATCCGGGAGCAATACAATGAGATTGATATATCTATTGCTGTCAGTATTCTTGATTCAATCAGCATTTTCTGCCGAAAACATTTTGCCTGCTCCAAAACCAGTGACTATTTCACTTGAGATAAGTAATTCGGAAACCAAAAAACCGATTATTGGAGCAAAAGTCTTCTTCTTTGATGATCAACAGACCATTCGCTCAAATACATCAGGTATTGCTACTAGGATGATGTCCACAGTAAAAGATATCGTCACAGTTCGCATATCTGCTCAAGGTTTTGCATCGGAAATTGTGTCTATTCCCGTGAATGCTCCTTCGATGAATGTCAATCTCAAGCTCAAAGACATCATTCTTGAAGATGTATTTGTTCAATCGGATGCTTCGCGCAATGGACTTCTGGCCCGTTCATTGGAGAATGTTCAACTTGCCGCAATTTTTGAAGGCAAGAAGACAGAACTCATCAATATGAGTCAAATCATGTCGAATAAATCCAATGCACAAGCCAGGCAAATCTTTGCCCGAGTTCCCGGATTGAATATCTGGGAAAATGATCAATCAGGATTGCAATTGAGCATTGGTGGTCGTGGCATGAATCCAAATCGAACCGCCCATTTCAATACCCGCATCAATGGATATGATATGGCCGCCGATGCACTTGGTTATCCAGAGAATTATTATACACCGCCAATGGAATTCGTGGACAGAATTGAAATTGTCCGTGGTGCAGCATCAATGCAATATGGACCTCAGTTTGGTGGAATGGTTAATTTTAAGTTGAAGTCCGGACATGATACCATCCCATTTCTTGCCCAAACCAGATTATTTGGTGGTTTATATGGTTTCATGAATGCCTTTGCCTCAATTCAAGGAGCGGCTCAAGATCAATTCACTTATTATGCAGGCATATCATATAAACGTGGAGATGGTTGGAGAGCCAATGCTGATTATTCTGCATTGACTGCATATGCAAATATTGGTTATAGACCAGTTGATTATGTTTCATTGACATTCGAAACCACATATCATACTTCGCTTCAACATCTACCCGGTGGTTTGACCGATAGACAGTTCGAAGAAGATCCGGGATTGTCATATAGAAAACATAATTGGTTCGGAGTTGATTGGAATATCAATGCGCTTCAAATGCTTGTGGAATTCTCACCGATGTCCAGAGTGCAATCTCGCTTTTTCAATGTGAATGCAATTCGCTCCTCGCAAGGAAATCTTCAGAATACATCCGTGATTGACGGTATCATCGCTCCAACACTCATCAAAGGCGAATTCATGAATTTCGGTAATGAAACTAGATTCATGCATACATTCTTTTTGGATGAAAATCCCTCGAATCTTCTCATCGGTTGGAGAGCATATCAAGGTGATGCAATAAGTATGCAAGGAATACCGAATGATAGATTCTCACCAACATTTTCGTATGCAGACAATGTATATCCTGAAAACATGAATATTGAAAATCCCGGCAAGAATTATTCACTTTTTGCAGAAACTGCGATTCGTCCAACCGAGTATTGGACGATACTTCCGGGAATACGATATGAATATGTCGAGACCGGAAGCAAAGGAAGATTCACGGAAAGAGTTGTTGATTTGGCCGGAAATCTCGTGAGCACAAATGACAATTACGAAGATAAAACTGTCGGCCGTTCAATCATTCTTTATGGAATAGGAACATCTTTCAGAATAGATCAAGATTTGGAAGTGTATGCCAATTATGCTCGTAATTTCAGAGCCATCACATTCAGTGATATTCGCGTGAATAATCCCAATCTGATCATTGATTCAACATTAGATGATGAAAAAGGTTTCAATGCTGATATTGGTATGAAAGGTCATGCATTCGGAGGATTACTTTATTTTGATGTAAGTGCCTTTTATCTTTCCTATGAAAATCGCATTGGTACCGTATTGAAGAGTGATCGCGCTCCCCTCTTTTTACCATATCGCTATCGAACAAATATTGGAGCTACAAGAACAATTGGCATTGAGTCGATCATTGAAACAGACATATTCAAAGTGCTTGGAGTTAATACTGAGCATGGCTTAAGGGCATATCTCAATTCTTCATTTATTGAAGGTGAATATATTCGCTCTTC
>JBIKKD010000259.1:0-2635 GCA_044360565.1 Kapaibacterium sp. (SeqCode) | reverse complement strand
AATTTCATTCCCCGCTTTAGTCTATTGTGATATACTCCGCTAATTCTATTTCGCTCACTTGCAACAGATGCCTCTGCTTCGATGATGGAAGCAAGCGTAAGTATTTCATGTTTTGTATAAGAACTGCGTTTCTGTAAATCAGCACACTCTTTATCCCAAAACAACTGATGTATCACTGCAAGCTTTTTTATGATGTCTTGCGCTTTTTGTTTTTTGTACAAATTATATGTGTCAGGCATGCAATATCCTTCCATGGAAGATTGCTTCACTCCAAGACTTTTACAAACGGAATCATCATTGACCAATCGCATGAATGAGAGAGAATCCAAAGCTATTCGTTTTTGAAGTATGGATGCTATTTTCCGAAGATTCGATCCTTCGGGTATGACCACATTCATGGTCATTCCCGCTTCACCTGAGAATATCAATTTCAGTACTCTTGCATGGGAAAATGTTGGTTGCAAAGTAAACTCGCCAGCACTGCACTGTTTCCCCGAAATCAATTCATATATGGATGCTATCACATAAAACACATATGGATGTTTAATTGCATTTGCATCCGATAGAATAGTGATGCCGGAAGAAAGAGAAGAATCCTTGATCTTGATATCAATTGGCTTGGAAAGCGGAATATTCGAGAACATATAAAACATCGATAGAATAATCATTGAGACCATTCCAATCAATGATGCAATCCACCATGTCTTTGCTGATATATGAGATTTTTTCTTCGCCACGAATGATTCCGATCAATTTACTCTTGAATGATGATTGGAAGTGATTCACGCTCATTATCGGCTTGAATGATCAACATATATCCACCGGGATGGAATTCACTCACATTGAGGGTCATCGAATATTCTCCACTTGGTGAATTTGGCAATGTGAAGAGTTGTGTTTTTTGACCCGACATGAATTGCACCAATGAAATCTCAGTATTCTTGGACTCTTTCAATGTAAATGTAATGCGTGATTGATTCGAACCAATCGAAATTGGATGCGGCTGAATTGTCAGTTTTGAAATCCGCTTTAATGCCAAATCCGTGATTGCACTCTTGATTTTTACTTCGCATTTTCCATTGGAAATGAGGGAGTCTTCCACTCCGAATGCTTCATAGTAGAAAGGCATTGTGATGCAATCTCTTCCGATGGAAACCGTGTCACGATCGCGCTTGGTTTCATAAACAGTATCAATGATTTCGATCGGTGCATAACAAATTGGAATTATCGCCGTATCACCGGGCTGAATGCTCAATGGAAGTATGGATCGTGGAATGCTGAATCGTATATTTCGAGCAAATGAAACTTCATTGACCAATTGTACAAACATGCCTGAATTGATTAAGACTATACTGTCGCAATAGACTGAACCAATCGCTATTCCACCAAGTGTATTAAGCTTTGCGCTTGGCGATACAGAACTTATCGTGAATCCGGGTATTGTATCTTTATAGGAAGCAATATTTCCATTCTTATCTTCTGCCTTTATGTCATAAAAAGCATCTTTATAGATATCCTGAACACAAAGATTCAAAGCACGAACTGCATCTGTATTTGGAAATGCATTTTGCCATTTGATATTTGAAGATTGAGAAACAGTGACATCCTTCAGGCCACCATCTGTGGGAGTGGAATCAGCGATGATTACATAATGACATGTATTGCATGAATCGGGCAAAGCAGAGATCAATGGCTTTTGTTTATCGAGATATGTGATCATTGAGAATGAAGCAATATCGCGCATCATGCAGGCATCTTCAATGAAGATTGAATCTGTGTTAGTCTCTTCATCATTTGATGAATAACATACCTGGACTACATAGTCTTGTCCGGGCTTAATCGTGATATTACGATTTCCTGCAATGGTAAATTTCGAAGCAATACCCTTTGCATTTTTGATACTGATTGATTGATCAAAAGAACCATAATTCTTTAAAGTAATATCATAGCACACTTGTTTACCGACAGGTATTTTCTCATTGATTTTTTGTAGTGAATCATTATTCGTAAGCTTATATGTACTCGAAACAGTAAATCCCTTAATGCGAATAGGTAATGTTGTTTTTTGTAGTACAGAATCAAGTGCTGTCACGGTGATTGCGCCATCTTGATAGGGATCTTGCAGTGCAACTTTGAACATGACCGAATCTTGTGGTGGCGTGAAATTATATGTAAAACTCTTGATATTCTTTGCGGAACCGGTCTCTTCCAAGACTTGTACGATTCTGGAATCACCCGCAACTGTATCATAGATCATACCTATGAAATCACGACATTCCTGTTTACCTGTTATTTGTGGCGGATTAAAATCAAAACTTCTAAAACTCATTCCACCCACATAACCATAGGAGTTTGCGCGACCATAGCCATATACATAAATACCAACTCTTTCATTCGAGTTGACTGTATGCACTCCATCAGACACACGAAGCCAAGTGAATGAGAAATTCGTACCTGGAATGGCGAATGCTGCAAAACCAGGAAGAGAGCTAATCAATTGACCATCCAATCTTGTGCTTGCTACTGCAGAATTCGGCATTACAATAGTTATCCATTGTTCATCATATCCTTGTTCATATAAAAAGCCATTAGCAAAATTCACGGCTTGAATACTCACAAAACGATAATTGTCTTG
>JBIKKD010000258.1:0-2644 GCA_044360565.1 Kapaibacterium sp. (SeqCode) | reverse complement strand
CGCAAAAGTGCCATTTGACTGGCGAGATGACTTAAATATTGAATGGGCAGGTCATCCCAATTGGTATTTTTTGATAAGCAAACAATCTTTGCCTCTCATCAAGCATGGCGCCATTCCAAAATCCATATTTCTCTCAGATCTCCAAGATATTCCACAATCATTGGAACCTTTCGTAATAAAGCCTCTGTTTGCATTTGCCGGGAAAGGAGTAATAATGGATCCCAAGCCTTCAGACATTGAATCAATACCAATAGATGAGCGCTCAGGTTACATCCTTCAAGAAAAAATCAACTATGCAGATTGCGTGGAAACTCCTTATGGAGCGAATAAAGTGGAGATACGCATTATGTTGATTTGGCCGGAACACGAAGAATCTCCCATTCCCGTGATGTCACTCGCTAGGACAGGTCGAGGTCCAATGATGGGCGTTCGATACAATAATATGCCCTGGACGGGGTCATCAGGCTGCCTATTCGGTTGAGAATATGAGAGAGGATACACTTCTTTCATGATGATTCGTGAACCAAATTCGGACCCAAGCCATGAATGACTTGACAATTATATCCGGTGAGCGCTTTGTGGAAGGGAAAAAGTTCGATAACTTTGGCTTATATCCTTCGGCAACAACAGAAGCACCTATGAATACAATTGCCGCCAAGCAATCGGACTTTGAACGCGAAGCACTCCCTCACATGAATGCTCTTTACAGCTTTGCTGTGAGATTATGCAGAAATAGAGAGGATGCCCATGATCTTGTACAAGAAACCTTCATGAAAGGTTTTCGCTTCTTCGATAAATTCGAAAGAGGAACCAATTGCAAGGCATGGTTATTCAGGATTTTGAAGAATACCTATATAAATCAATATAGGAAGGACAAGAGAGAACCCGATATCGTGGAATATGATGTGATCGAAGAATTTTACGATCTCATCAGGAGCGATTCGTCGGATTCAACGGATTTGCAAAAAAAGATTTTTGACAATCTTCTTGATGACGAAGTATCAACAGCATTGGAATCTCTTCCCGAAACATTTAGAACTGCAATAATTCTCTGCGATTTGGAAGGTATGACCTATGAGGAAATCGCAGAAATCATTGAATGTCCCATCGGAACGGTTCGCTCCCGATTACATCGCGCTCGTAAAATGCTTGCCTCACAATTGCTTGTATATGCAAAGCAAAGAGGTTATGACACCAAAGATTTTGAATAAAACAGTATTATTATCCATTAATTATTGACGACTCGTGAATAAATCATCCAAAGATCTCGAAGAGTATCTTGCAGCGATGGCCGACGGTGAGTATATCGATCCTAAGGTCAAGCAAGAACTAGAGAGCCGTCTTGAGTCAGATCCCGAGTTATCCGTAGCACTTCACATTCAAACGGCAATGAAAAACATGCTTCACCATAAAAATGAAGCATTGCACATACAAGCACCTGTCGACCTCAGATCATCCATTTTGAATGGAATCAGAGTTCAACAGACACAAGTTTCTCAGCAGACAAAGAGTAGTTCATTCTTTGAATCATTCTGGAATGCACTGGATCCGATAGTTTCTGTGCTTTCTCCAAAATTTGCAATCCCGGCTGTATTCGCCATTTTCATGGCGGGCTATGTGTACATGTCCGAACAAGTACAGTCAGAATCAGTGGTTTCGCCAAATCCCTCGATGTTGAAAGTTGTACATGCAGGAACAAATAATATTTGTACTCAAGCATACACATCATTTCATGCATATGAAAACGGCGACCTCAAACCGCAGATGTTGACTTCAAATCAGGAAGAATTATCAAGCTTTTTTGCTGAAAATGGCGTAGAATACACTGTTCATTATCCAAAAATTGACGCCGAACTCATCGGCGGTGTTGTTTCACAAGAGAAAGGCACTAAATTTGCTCACTTCATTTACAAAGTTGGCGAAAACATTATTTATGCCTACGAAGTACCGCAGGGCTTGGTAGATAACCAAACCCTCAGTGTCAATCCCAGAGCAATGGAAATTGTTAATAAAGCCGACTGGTACTGGGAACAAGAAAACGGTGCTTCAAATACAATGGTTTTGTGGAGATTGGGACCAAATCTATGCGTGATGGTTTCCGATCTTCGTACGGAACAATTGTCGGCTCTCTTACATGTAAAGGAAACATAATGAATCATTTGCGTGGCATATTGTATGCCTTTTTAGCATTGATCTGTCTGACAAGTACAGATATTATTGCCCAGACTCCGACTTCGGGAAGGGTATATTCTGTTGAATCAGTCACAAAATCCGGCGCGGGGAAAGCAGCCGATCTCACCTGGAAGGATGGAACAAAACAAGTAAATCTCCTGCAATTCGGTGCAGGAAAAGTTATGTTCCTGAATTTCTGGGCAACATGGTGTCCGCCTTGCAGAAAGGAAATCCCCGATATCATAGAATTATCGAAGGAATTCACCGAAGATGAATTGCTCGTTATCGGTGTTTCTATGGACAGAGATGATCAAGCATTCAATACCGTCAGCAAATTCGTTCGTTTAAAAAATATTCCTTATCCAATCATCATTGGCAATGATAAAGTTGCTGAAGCTTATGATGGAATAGGAGCAATCCCAACAACCTTCATCATCAATGCAGACGGCACTGTCAATGAAAAAATCATTGG
>JBIKKD010000257.1:0-2651 GCA_044360565.1 Kapaibacterium sp. (SeqCode) | reverse complement strand
CGAGTGCTTTGAGATAACGAACGCGTTCTTGGGAAGCTTTGTCTGTCATCACGAATAAGCATTTATACCCTTTCAATGTTGCCGCAAGTGCGAGACCGATCCCGGTATTTCCGCTTGTGGGTTCAATTATGATGCCACCCGGTTTGAGAAGTCCATCTCTTTCAGCTGCTTCAAGCATTGCTATGCCGATGCGATCTTTCACGGAGCCACCGGGATTGCGACTTTCCAGCTTCACATAGATGGTCGCAGGAATATCATGCGCAATCGCATTGAGTTTGACAAGCGGTGTTTTGCCGATCAGGCCGAGTACTGAGGAATGGACATTCATAGTGGATTTCATGCATTTGTGAATGCACAAAGATAGGAATTCTGTCTTGATGTGTAAGGCAAGTAATCAGAAGGAAATCCCGGCGCTAGAGCGAAGACCGATGATTATGGTATTCCATTCATGGTTTTTTAGGATGGAATTCAGTGGCATGAGCACATATCCCTCAAAACCGAGATGTAGTGGTCCGAAGCCGAATTCCCAGCCGAGTCCTGTTTCGATTGACATCCGAATGCGCTCAATTTCCTGCATGAATGATCGCTTTTGTAGGATGAGTATATTCGATCCGCTTGGATATCGAATCTCATCTCTACCCTGCATAATGATGGATTGATGAGTGAGGTTTGATTCGAGCACATAATTGAGATTCATTCCGCCGAAAAGCGAGTAAAATGAATAGGATTGTTGTCCAAGAAGATCGAGCGATGCACCATAGAAAGGTAATTCGAATGATATATGACTCATCAATTCGGTTTCATCAAGACTGATTGCATGTAATTCATGTAATGGAGCAAGTGAGTTTTGAAGATTGAGATAGGATTTTGAATTGTCCTCGGCGAATAACATGCTATTGACAAATCGAATACCGAGTCCTATGCGCAAAAGCATACCCAATTCAGGAATGGAAAATCTTGTTCGTAGATATTGCGTGGAATATGCTTGTTCAATAAAATCTTCATCGGTTTCTTCTGAGGAAAAAGGTTGAAGAGGAATGCGGTCATCAATGGAATAGCCGGCGTTTTTGTTGAATATAAGTCCGGACACTCCGAAAATATCACCCGAAATATTTGATTGTTGATGAAACATGCCATCATGGAAAATCAAACCTTCCGATCCGGAAAATTCTATCGAACGAAATGTTCCAACTCTTGGGAACCAACCTGCAGACATATTCACTATATCGGATTCCACCATGAAGGAATCAGGAGAGAGGGATTCCAAATCCAGCTTTGGGATTCTTCTGGGTACGGAATCAGATTCGGAAGCATGCATCAAGAATGTAGAACAGAGCAGTAGAAGTAGATATTTCATGGCGACACATTCCATAATCTATGAAAGACGCCCTGCCCGGTGATGAGTCTCATGCCATATACACCAGGATGATAGGTATATGTATTCGGGATGAATTGAAAAATATGCATTCCTCTGTCTTGCATCATAGAATATTCTTCGATGATTCGACCATCCAATGTAATGATTGCAATGCTGACTATACCGGTTTTATCAATTGCATAAGACCATGAAGTGCTTTCTCCTCGCATCACGGGATTTGGAATATTGTCCGATAAAACACTGAATCGAACATAGGGAAGGGGTGTATTCGATGATGAAATTCGAATCATGATAGATGTGTCAATCGCTATTGAATCTTCCTTCCTTCCTTTGATATGAGCCAAGGTCATGCTATCAGAACCTGCGAGCGCCAAGCCATGTATGCTGAGCATCCCGATTCCATTTCCTTGCCATGTCATGCTGTCCGCTGTGATGCGCTGAAAGACTTGCTTATTACCGCCAATGCTGATGGAATCTATATAGAACACTGATGAATTTGAGAGTTTCAATGTATAATTTGCTGAGTCTTTTGTGATTTCGGCAATGGATATACTTCCTCTTTCCCCGACGGAGATTGGATTCTGTGCATGGATAATGCCATGCATGAAAAGGAATGCAATAATAATGACAATCATTTTTGTTTGATGATGAATTCTGTGCGACGATTTTTCTTTCGAGACTCTTCCGAATCATTCGGGACAAGCGGCATGCTTTCGCCTTTGCCAGTTATGATGAGTCTGGATTGTTTGATGCCTTTTGCGATCAATGCACCGGCAACCGATTGAGCGCGCGAAAGTGATAATTGTTCATTGTCTTCTTCTTTGCCGATATCATCGGTATGACCTCGTATTTCAAGAGTGATACTGGGCGAAGATTTGAGTGAATAAAACACATCTTGTAAGACTTGATTCGCAGAGACCGGTATGGCTGAACTACCCTTCTCGAATTCTATCAATGCTGAATGCATGGTTCCAATTGCATCCCATGCGTGAAGAATAGACTTGTCATATGATCCGCGGAATGAAGAGACAAGATCTTTACGAAGTGAGACAATGCCAAAAACGCGATGTATATCAGCTGATATCGGTGGAGCATAACTGATCACATAATGATTTTTCATGCTTTTGACGATATCTGCCAATACAAATGGAAATTCTTTGGTGGAATAGATACGATATAGTTTTCCGCCCGTGGATTCAGCCAGTGCTCGCAGTGGTTCTTCATCGGTGATGCCATAAGCAATCGCATGAATATTCACGCCATGAGTTCTGGC
>JBIKKD010000306.1:0-2653 GCA_044360565.1 Kapaibacterium sp. (SeqCode) | reverse complement strand
AATGTCTCGCATATCGATGCGGCCTCTTGCATTGTTGGAAGATCTGAATCACTCCCCATGATGATTCCAACTATAGGGTCTAATCCAAAACGATTGTTTTTTTGCTCTGACATGATATGCCTTTGCCTAAGAAAAAAAAGTGCCCCGACGGATAGCACTCGTCGGGGCTTCCTGATATTTCAGCGATTATTTATCGCTTATTTGGATTAAAGAGTGGCTTTAATCCTTGCCAACATTCAAAATAATCTCTCTGTAATTCACCTGTTTCCATTGCATATTTAGTTGGACGATTCACAAAGCGAGTTTCCACCATGAATGCAAAGCCATTATTCAAATAATGAGGTTCTAAAGTTGCATTAACCGCCTTTTCATAGGTGGCGGCATCGGGTCCATGACCTGACATGCAATTGTGCAATGAGCTTCCACCGGGCACAAATCCACCTTCTTTTGCATCATAAGCACCGGAAATCAATCCCATATACTCATTCATGAAATTTCTGTGGAACCAGGGTGGTCTGAATGTATGCTCTGCAACCATCCATCTCGGTGGGAAAACCACGAAATCAGCATTTGCTGTTCCCGGAGTATCAGATGCAGATGTGAGAACTGTATAAATGGATGGATCTGGATGATCAAAAGTGACGGTATTTATGCAATTGAAATGGGCCAAATCATATTTATATGGAGCATAATTGCCATGCCATGCAACAACATCCAGGGGTGAATGACGCAATTCCGCTTGCCAAAGATTACCCATGAATTTGGAAATCACATGAAATTCTCCGTCAACTTGTTCATAAGAAGCCACGGGGTAGAGAAAATCTCTGGGATTTGCCAAACCATTTGCACCAATGGGACCAAGATCCGGCAATTTGAATGGTGATCCATAATTCTCACAGACATATCCTCTGGCAGAACTCTCCATTAGGTCCACAGCGAATTTGATTCCACGAGGAATCACGCAAATTTCTCCTGGGGCAACATGTATTTTACCAAGTTCCGTACGGAACAATAGTGCACCATGTTGAGGAATAAAGAGCATTTCACCATCAGCATTGTAGAAATATTTATTTTCCATCGAAGAATTAATGGCATAAATATGAACCGCTACCCCTGATTGCGAGGCGGAGTCTCCGCAACCGGCCATGGTGATGATGCCATCGACCATATCTGCTTTGGCTTCAGGAATCGGATGTGGATCCCATCGTAATTGATTTGGCGTTGTTTCCACTTCATCGAATGGGGTGGATCGAATCAAGCCATTATCGATTCTTTCATAAGGTTTATGGACAACTGAAGGTCTTATTCTATACAGCCAAGAGCGTTTATTAGCGCCTCTTGGAGCAGTGAAAGCAGAACCATTCACTTGTTCTGCATAGAGATCATACGGATTTCTTTGCGGTGAATTCTGTCCGATCGGAAGAGCACCCGTCAAGGCCTCAGTGGCAAATTCATTGCCGAATCCGGAATTGTATTGAAGTTCCATGTCAACTTCCTGAATAGTGGGGAATAATCACCCTCCCATCATTCTTGCCATCTGACAAGAACAATGAACAAAAATAACAAGGATTTTTGACTTCCAATCGAAACAAATGCATGAAATGATGGCTTAACTCACTTTGAAAGGACTTTGTGCTATGAGGCAAGTTTCGTAAGTTTGTGCTTTGCAGAATAATTACTTCTCCAATTCAATATTTGAAGGTCTTTCCCCAATGAACAACGGTCACATAGTTCAGGTGATTGGCCCGGTGGTGGATGTCGAATTCCCAAATGGGCATATTCCTCCGGTCCTTAATGCTCTCGAAATCCCAAGAACCACAACAGAAGGCAAGGAAGATGTCCTGATTTGTGAAGTACAACAACATCTCGGACAAGACAGAGTTCGTTCCATCGCGATGGATTCAACTGATGGATTGGTTCGCGGAATGAGTGTTATTGATTCAGGCGCTCCCATAACCGTTCCTGTTGGTCCGGAAGTTCTTGGTCGCTTGATCAATGTAACCGGTCAAGGAATCGACAATAAGCCGGCAATCCAAGCCAAAACAAAATATCCGATTCACCGCCCAGCTCCTGATTTTCAATCTCTTTCCACAAAGAAAGAAATGTTTGAAACAGGCATCAAGGTTATCGATTTGATCGAGCCCTTCACAAAGGGTGGTAAGACAGGTCTTTTCGGTGGTGCGGGTGTTGGTAAAACAGTTATCATCCAAGAATTGATTCACAATATCGCCAAGCAACATGGTGGTTATTCAATTTTTGCCGGTGTTGGTGAGCGTACTCGCGAAGGAAATGACTTATATCTTGAAATGACTGAGTCAAAGGTTATTGACAAAACAGCCCTCGTGTTTGGTCAGATGAATGAACCACCGGGAGCGCGTGCACGCGTGGCTCTTACGGCTCTTACGATGGCTGAATATTTCCGCGATGAAGAAGGCCGCGATGTATTGTTGTTTGTTGACAATATCTTCCGTTTCACGCAAGCCGGTTCCGAAGTATCCGCTTTGCTTGGCCGTATGCCTTCAGCGGTGGGTTATCAGCCGACATTGGCAACAGAAATGGGTGGCTTGCAAGAGCGTATCGCTTCAACAGACAAAGGTTCAATCACATCCGTGCAAGCGGTATATGTTCCTGCGGATGACTTGACAGACCCTGC
>JBIKKD010000256.1:0-2655 GCA_044360565.1 Kapaibacterium sp. (SeqCode) | reverse complement strand
TCAAATGGGCAAACCCCGAGCCTCCCTCGGTAGAAGTCATCGGAAAAACGGTTTTATGCAATTCAGATTCCACAATTTTAATGGCTGAAAGGGGATATCAATCTTATGCATGGAGTGATGGCCAAAAGGGAAGAACTATTCCGATCACCAAACCAGGTGAATACACTGTAAGAGTGATTGATTCTCTTGGATGCGAAGCCGTTTCTCTTCCTGTGATCATTTCAGGAATCGACTTGGATAATTTTTTGTCCAGTTCATTTTCCGGAAAGAAAGAATTGGAATTTGATTCCACTGTACTTGGAAGTAAAACTTGCATCTCTCTTTCTTTCACCAATCGTAATTCCTTTATGGATTATCAATTGGAATTGCCGTATATCATGAGAAATATTGAGTTCTCCATGCCGATGGCTCAGTTTCCGATTCGCATAAAGCCCGGTGATTCCCTCTCTTTGAAAATATGTTTTTCACCTGATTCAGTTGGAATGTGGCGCGATACGATTGTATTTAGAGATACATGTTCATCACTTGTTTTTCCATTGAAAGGTGCAGGAGTTCCATTTATCATTGATCAGAATAGTGATTGCGATGTCAATATTACTTCCACTATTCTATCGACCGGTAATCAACAATTATTTGAAATAAGACCGCATCCCATACAGAATCAGCTAAACCTGTATTCATTGATAAAAGATATCACTATCTATTCATTGCAATTATTTGATGCTTTCGGCAAAAAACATGAATTCCAGGTTCCAACCTTAATGCAAAGTAATCAGTATGCGATTCCTGATCATATAACCTCAGGAATGTATGTCCCATTGATTGAGACATCAAAAGGAATAATTCAAATGAAACCTATTCTCATCATAAAGTAATACCATGCAACTTCCAATATCAGGATTATTCACAGCATCCAATATGTTGAGTATTGCGAGAATGATTATTGCCCCATGGATGTTTATGCTCATCAGTTCAGGTGATCAGAAAGAGATGGTATATGGTATTGCTTTATTGGCATATATCTCTGATTTACTGGATGGTTATTTGGCCAGAGTAAGAAATGAAGTGACTGAATGGGGGAAAGTATTGGATCCACTTGCAGATAAGATATTCATTGCGGCAGTCTGCTTGGGAATGATTTGGTCAGACCAACTGTCGATTTGGTATATTGCAATCGTTTTGGGTAGAGATCTACTAATAGTCATGGCAGGATTATTCTTTGCCAATAAATCAGATTTTGTGCTCCCATCGACCTATGTCGGTAAAGCTACGGTACTTACCATAGGATTGGTTTTAGTATGTGCTTTTGCCGGAATCGATGGATTGTATTTGCAGATTGCTTATGTGGTTTCGACTCTGATGATAGTATATTCTCTGATCCATTATGGCAAGAGGATGTTTTTAACAATGAAGGTATCTTGATGGGCTTATTCGATTCATTCAAAAAGACTTTGTCTTCAATTGCAGAAGCAACCGGCATCAATAAATTGAAAGAAGGTTTGCAGAAAACAAGAACTGTTTTTGTTGACAGACTTTTATCGGTATTGGGTGTAGGAAGAAAAATCGATGAAGCATTGCTTGCAGATATTGAAGAGATTCTCATTACATCTGATATTGGCGTTGCTACTACAATTCATATCATGAATAATGTCAAGGATAAAATCAAAAGAGATGCAGTTGATGATTCATCCGTGATCTATTCCATGATCAAGTCTGAAATACATGAAATTCTGCATTCCATTGCTCCTATTTCTTCCGATGATTATTATAAAACTGCTCATGCAAAGCCATTTGTCATCATGATGGTAGGTGTGAATGGAGTTGGAAAAACCACAACTATTGGCAAATTGGCATTGAATTTCAAAAATGCAGGAAGATCCGTATTGATCGGTGCTGCAGATACATTTCGTGCCGCTGCCAATGAACAACTTGAAGTGTGGTCGCAAAGAGCCGGTGTTGAGATCATTCAGCAAAAACAGGGAGCTGATCCGGCGGCTGTAGCTTTTGATACAATTCAAGCGGGATTGTCTAGAGAAATGGATGTAATTATCATTGACACTGCCGGAAGACTTCATAATAAGCTTGGACTCATGCAGGAATTGGAGAAGATTTCGAGAGTGATGAAGAAAAAGGTTCCGGATGCACCGCATGAGGTATTACTCGTCATTGATGCTACTACCGGACAAAATGGTTTGCAGCAAGCCAAAGAATTTGCAAAAGTCTCTGAAATCACCGGAATTGTTCTTACAAAGCTTGATGGTACAGCAAAAGGTGGTATCATTATTCCAATAGCACATGAATTGCAATTACCTGTACGATTCATTGGTGTTGGTGAGGGAATTCAAGACCTTCAATATTTTGATCCAAAAGCATTTGTTGATGCTCTTTTTGAGACAGGTGAGACTGCTAATGAGATAAGTGCTGAGTGATGCAATCGAAGTGACTACTCAATTCAGTACTGAATTTTCCACCAATATTGGATATGCCGAATCAAATACCAATATTTGTTTCCGCCTACAATTCTTCTCCAACAATTTGACAAACATTCATGCCACGCAGAAGTGATATTCAATCGATTTTGGTAATTGGTAGCGGACCTATCGTCATTGGTCAAGCATGTGAATTCGATTATAGCGGCACGCAAGCCTGTAAAGT
>JBIKKD010000255.1:0-2659 GCA_044360565.1 Kapaibacterium sp. (SeqCode) | reverse complement strand
TATGTGACTTTTTTGTATTCATAAAAGAAAGGGATACCGAAGTATCCCTTAAGTTTTATCATGGTTGAACGATAAATGTACCGGTTTTGATTTCGGCATCACCAATCATTTTGAACATATACATTCCTGCAGGTAAACCTGATGGTATCATTGCTGAATGTAATGAACCTTGAAGAGTGAGTGTTTCTATGGTATGCAATTCTTGACCGGAGAGATTCATGATCTTGAGAATTGGTTTATTTACTGTATTAATCTCACACTGTATAAGTGCTGTCGTGCGCACCGGATGCGGTGTAATGTCAAACTGTCCTGAAATTGCATCTTCTTCTATCGATACTGAACCCAATGCAATATCTGCATTGGTTCTTGGAACGAGTTTATAATTACCGAATGAGAAAAACATGATGCCGGTAAGATTTTTCATTCCGGTGCCACGAGCCAAGACAGTTTTTCCTGTTGATGATGAAGAACCATATGTCGATGATCCATCATCAGTTTCTACGCGCATTTTAGAGAGTGATTCCGTTGCTGAATTATACAAATTTGCATCCACAACATTGAATTCACCAAAATTGGAGGCTCCATCGGCATTTGAATCAGTCACAATGACATTCTGCAAAGTGACAAGCATACTTTCCCATTGTTCAGCGGAATTTGTTCCTTGTGATTTTCTGGCAAAGTCTGTGGTTGAAACTAGGACAGGCGCAAATGCATCACCATCTGTTGAAATAAGTTGTGTTTCTTGTGCATTGACTGAATCTAAGGATGTTACACCGAAGTTTTCACGAATGATACCGGTCACCTTAACTTTAGCTCCTCTTGGAAAAGCACGAACTATGCTTGATGGAGATGTAGTGCGGACAAATAGACCTGAATAGGGAGTAATTGCATCTTGTACATATACTCTTGGTGCATTTACGGCTTCATTTGGGATATCAGATGCAGAGGCTGTAACAGTTCCTATGATAGAAATGGAATATCCTTCATAGACTGATCCACCATTCGCTTGAAGTTTTTCTCTGATATCTGCAATCTTTGGAGCGCGATCAAGAATTCGATAAAAATAACCGGTAGTATCTCCCAAAGGTGATTTTAGTGAAAGACCAGACTCATCATTGACTCGTACAAACCATTTGGCCAAAGCAGTTCCATTTTGAATAGCGGCAAATGTGGGAATTGTTGCTGTCCACAATGTATCATTCACTTTTTGGGCATTTGCTGAATCTAATGCAGATCCATCAAAAGAATAATAGGCTTTAACGGTTGTGACAGGTAAAGCACCTTGTTTTATACCAATTGCAATTGGCACTGTTTCACTAGAGGCTGGGAATGCTTTTGCTCTCGTAGAACGAATGCTTGTTATGACAGGAGGCGCAGAACCCATGTCCAATTCAAGATCCTCGGGCATGCCGGGTGAAATCATGAAGGGCACAGGTTGCCCGGCAATATTATTTGTTGAGATATACCCACGAATCTTTTTGATCTTCGTGCCTTCAGTAGGAGCTGTATATGTTCCAAGTTGTACTGCATCAGTTCTATAGTGATTGGATTGATCTCTAAGATAGATCTCATTTCCATCTGCATCGGATAGAATAATGGTACTTCTTTGATTTGTGCCTTTTACTAAACTTGATACGATCAGATTTGAAAATTCAACTTTCATTCCCACATATTTACCACCGGTAGCAACATTGTAAGTAGCTGCAGTCACCTTGCCGGAATTAAAGTTTGAAACCAAAACAGCAGGAGGCGCAGGAAGTGAGATTTCATCATCTATGAATTCAACTATTCCGGTTGAAAGAACTTCTCCTTGAGTTGTGCCTAACTTATTGTTAACTGGAAATGCAGTGACTCTAATTGCAACTTCAATCAATTGTCCTTTTTTCAATCGAACAAAATTTGAAGCGACATTGGAAGTATCACATAAAATTGGCATTCCGGCAAATTCAATGGCATTTTGATCTTGGAGATAAATCGCATAATTCCGATTGCCGGCAATCATGATTTTTCTTGTATCATCAGGAAAATTCACAACCGGTGGAATGGAAACCACTCCACGAACAATGACAGTATCACCAACTGTGGGAGAATTCAATGAACCGGCTGAGAGCGAATCAGATGGTATATTCATGATCTCCATGATGGTCTTCTTGGGATAATTCTGCGCTTGCGAATTGATTGACATCAAGGCCAGAATTGAACAAACTAGTAAGACATGTTTCATAACAAACCTTAATTATTTAATGACGAGAAATTTGCCTGTTTTTATTGAACCATTACTTTCATCTTTCACTTGAACCACATACATTCCTGAGGCCAAGGCTTGATCCTTGTCTGATATCAAATCCCAAGCATGTATGCCACCGGCGAATTGTATGTCTGATGTATTGACATTCCCGGTCTGCAAAAACCAGTCAATGTTTTGTCCATGCGAACTCCCTTGTTCATGGAATAGAGTTCGTACTTTGTCACCGGAAAGAGTATAGATCGAAATCGTGGCTTTTTGAGGTAGATTATAGAAATACAATTTTCTTCCTCTTTCCATATTGGCTTTTGCATCCCAAGATGCTGAAACCGAATACGGATTTGGAAAAATACCAATTTCAGTTGCTGTTTCAGCTTGATTGGAAGTCGTTCCCGGAATGATTGTTTTTTCATT
>JBIKKD010000051.1:0-8552 GCA_044360565.1 Kapaibacterium sp. (SeqCode) | reverse complement strand
TCTTGGTTTATTGCAGCATATAATCCTGGAAATGTTCGTGAGATTGAATACACTAAGACTCTTTGAACACACACACTTTTTCTCAATGTATTTCAGATTGGAACAAAATTGAGAATCACAATACATCTTTTCATCATGGATTTGATGAAGTGATATGAAAAGCGGGGATTTCCCCGGAAAGTACAATTCAGCATGAAATCATTTTGGGAAGTCCCAATTATTGTCGTGGATGTTGAAACAACAGGCCACGATGCCGAAGATCATCGCATCATGGAGATTGCATGCGTGGTGATTCAAGGCGGTGAAATAGTCAAAGAATATTCTGAACTCATAAATCCACATCAGTTCATACCACCATTCATTGAACAGATGACAGGCATTAGCAATGCCATGGCGGCTACAGGATCAGAAGCACATGAAATCATGCCCACGATTTCTGAAATGCTTGCGATGCCCGGTGCCATTTTTGCGGCACACAATGTGAGTTTTGATTGGAATTTCATTCAGCGATCCCTGCGTCGTTTGAATTTATCCATACCACTCATACCGCAATTATGCACATGCAAATTGGCCAGAAGAATACTTCCAATGTCGCTCAAAAAAAATGTAGGAGCCGTGGCATCACATTTCGGTATTGAAATCAAGAATCGACATCGAGCACTTGGAGATGCAAAGGCGACAGCACTCTTTCTTTTGCAATTTTTGGAGTCGCTTGAGAGTGAATATGACATTGAAACCATCGATGAATTGCTTCGATTCCAAAATAAACGCATAGAGCAATTTCATACGCCTCCTGCAGCAATCAAAAGAGTTGAGTCGACCCTTACAGAATTACCTGATGAACCAGGTGTGTACAAGATGCTCGACAAGGACAATAATATTCTCTATGTTGGTAAAGCCAAGAATCTCAGGGAGCGTGTCAGATCATATTTTCAAGCCGGTGCACAGCATCCGCAAAAAATTGCGCGGATGGTAAAGCAAGTTCATGCTATTCATCATGAAGTGACAGGCACAGAACTTGCGGCTCTTTTACTTGAATCAAAAGAAATCAAACGCATTAAACCGCAGTTCAATACTGCAAGCAAGAAAATGCGACGATTTCCATTCTTGCGACTCAATGTGAATGATCCATTTCCGCGACTTGAATGGTCGCCCACGATCATGAATGATGGGGCGGAATATTTCGGTCCATTCAGAAGTGGAACACTTGCACGCGAAGTTGTTGAGACTGTCTATCGTTCTTTTGGTTTGCGACAATGCACTGAAATGCTTCGACCATCAGTTGAGAAGCAACCTTGCTTTTATCATCAGATCAAGCGTTGTGGTGCTCCTTGCGCCGAGATTCAATCTCGCGAAGAATATTTGCAGGAAGTGGATAGAGCTCGTCATTTTTTAAGTGGTTCGGGCGGTGGACTCCTCGAAAGGATGGAAGAAGAAATGCTTTTGGAAGCAGAGGCATTGAGATTTGAAAATGCCACCATGCTCAGGAATCGATTGAATGAATTACGAAGATTATTCGATCGCAGAGCAGAGGTTTCAACTTCGGTGACTCACAATAATACCATCATTATTTTAGATGCGAATTCACGAGACAAAACCATCGAAGTGTTTTTCATCAAAGCAGGAAAACTCGCTCATCAAGAAATCATCGGAAGAAAAGCCGATCTTTCTCGATTTCATGCATTGATGGAAGAACTATATTATACCGATTCGAGCGGACCGGTAAATGATATTGTCGAAAGACTCGATCCAATCGAAGTCGATGAAATCCAAATCATCACTTCCTGGATTCACAGACATTCCACATCTGCGACCATTTTATATGCTGAGCATCGCTCAAGCGAAAAGTTAAAAGAAGAATTTTCATATACGATTCGCAATACACATTCGGAAATCAATGAGATTCCGAGCGAATACAATCAATTGTCTTGTTCCATTGATGACTGAACTGTTCAATCATGCGTAGACTGCTTGAATTTCTCTTTAGATTCAAAGAATATGCAGCTCTCTGTGGATTTACCTTCATTTCATTGATCATAATGAATTTTGGTAATACCACGGAATTGGGTGGCTATCGTTCCATCGTCGTTGGTGGCATCGGCTGGATGCAAAGTGCATTTTCATGGATTCCAAATCCGATAGCATTGAAAAATGAAAATGCGGCTTTGCGTGAACTCAATTTGCAATTGAGCGATGAGCGAGCAAAGATCAGACAATCCATCATTGAAAATGCCAAATTGCGGAAGATGTTGGAGTTTAAGAAGGCATCAACAATTCCATTGATCAGCGCTGATATTGTAGGGAAAACAACAACTGAAGCAAGGAATTATGCCACAATCAATCGTGGTGAAGATGATGGAGTGGAAGTCGGCATGCCTGTTGTTACAGATGCCGGTCTTGTAGGATTGGTGGTTGGAACATCCGATGAATATTCTGTCGTGCGATTGCTCATCAATCGCGAAAGTAGAATCGCAGGAAAAATTCAGCGGTCACGGATAGATGGGATTTTGATTTGGGATGGAGAAGATGCTTTGACGATGAAAAACATACCCAAGTCCTATGATGTTCAGGTTGGTGACGAAGTATCGACCTCAAGTTATTCCAATAGATATCCATCCAATATCAAAATTGGAACCGTGATGGAAACTCGTGATGATGGGACCTCGCTCTTTCGTAGAATTCTCGTGAAACCGGCAGTGAATTTCATCACATTGGAACAGGTATTCGTGATGAAACTACTTCCAAATCCTGAGCGGGTTTTACTTGAGCGCGAGAATAATAAAGTTGGAAAACCAATGATACCCCAAGTAAAGGATAGATGAAATGTCGGAATTTCAAGAAAGAAGCATTGCCCAATCTTGGTATAATCTGCGTTATGTTATTTATGCCATAACAGGATTGATGCTCGCTCTCGCACATGTCATTGCATTGAATCTGATTTCCGTGAGTGGAATCACACCTGATTTATTGACAATTCTGGTTGTGTGGATTGCACTTCGTGAAGGACAATTCACCGGCATAATTGCAGGATTTCTGTGCGGATTTCTTTTCGATATTGTTTCATATGATGTTATCGGCACAAATGCACTCGCAAAAACATTTGCCGGTTTTACCGCGGGTTTCTTCTATAAAGAAAAGAACAATGAATTGACATTGGGTAGCTTATACTTCATCTTGGCAATTCTAGCTTCTTCATTTGTTCACAATCTGATTTATTTCTTCTTCTATATTCGACCGACGGAAATGACATTCTGGAGTTTCTTCTTCAGATATGGTATTGCTTCCACTTTGTATACAACAGTGGCAGCTCTTTTCCCGATGCTGGTGAAATCTCGGAATGTTCAGAATTAGAGCATATTCACATATTGAATTGATATCATGAATCAAAGCGCCTCAACTGCAGATTTGTCCTCCCTCAAAATTGATAGAGATGGAAATAAAGCATCATCAAAGAAAAGAACATATCTCATCATCATGATTCTGATTGTTCTGATTGGGGGATATTTTTTCTTCAGTGATTCCTCCGTCAAAGTCAAAACATTGATAGTCACTTCTTCTTCACTTTCAGGACAGGATGCAATCTTGACCGGACAAGGATATGTGGTTGCGCAAGTAAAAGCCGCCATTTCTTCCAAAGCCACCGGAAGACTCGAAGCATTATATGTGATTGAGGGCGACAAAGTAAAGTCCGGTGATATCATTGGGAAAATTGAAAGCAATGATGTCCAGGCATTTTTGTCGCAACAGCAAGCACAAGTGGATGTGATCAATGCATCTTTGATTAATGCTCAGGCGGAATATGATGAAGCCAATACCGCATTTGTCAGACAGCAATCATTGCTTTCCGGCGGAGCAGGAACACAGGCAGATTTTGACATGGCTCAAGGGCGATTAAAGAGAGCTCAAGCTCAAATCAGATCTGCTCAAGCACAATTGAAAGCACAAGAGTCAGCCATCAAAGCGGCTCGCGTACAAGTTGAAAATACCGTTATCAGAGCTCCTTTCGATGGTACCGTATTAACCAAAAATGCAAATGTCGGGGAAGTGATTACTGCTCTCGGTGCGGCGGCCGGTGCCAGAGGCGCAGTGGTTACTTTGGCTGATATGTCTTCCCTTGAAGTTGAAGCGGATGTATCGGAATCTTCACTTTCTAAAATTTCACAGAATCAACCTGTGGAAATTTCAGTGAGTGCAATAGCAGATAAACGATATCCTGGTTTTGTCAGCAAAATCATTCCTACCGCTGATAGAGGTAAAGGTACAGTGAAAGTAAAAATTCGATTCAATGAAATCGATGACAAAGTACTTCCTGAGATGGCCGCAAAAGTAAATTTCTTGCGCAATGATGCAGGAAATACCGTGAAAGAAACACCTAAAATTCTTATTCCAAAAAGTGCCGTAATCAATGTGAATGGCAAGATGTTGGTCTTCATCGTGGGACCCGGTTCCAAAGCACAAGAGCAGGTTATTAAAACCGGAAAAATATTCGGAGATTATTATGAAGTGATTGCAGGGCTTGCGCCGGGAGCAACATTGATTACTTCAGGTATGGAAGAATTATCGACCGGCACATCCATTACAATGGAGAAGGAATAAATCATGTCCGCACTCATCTCAATTTCACATTTGACGAAAACATATAAGCGTGACAAACAAGAAATCACGGTCTTGAAGGATGTTTCAATTGATATCGAACAAGGTGACTTTGTTGCATTGATGGGTCCATCCGGTTCAGGCAAAACCACACTTCTGAATATCATTGCTGGAATCGATCGTCCCACGCAAGGCGAGGTGATGATTGCCGGAACAAATATTGGAGTACTTACAGAAACCGAACTTGCCAAATGGAGATCCAGACATATCGGATTCATTTTTCAATTCTATAATTTGATTCCTGTTCTCACTGCATTTGAAAATGTAGAATTGCCTTTGATGCTCACGCCACTCAGCAAATCTGAAAGAAGAAGACAAGTAGAATTGGCTTTGAGTGTGGTTGGTTTGGCCGACCGCATGGATCATTATCCGCGACAATTATCGGGTGGACAAGAACAGAGAGTTGCGATTGCTCGCGCGATTGCTTCGGATCCCGATATCTTCGTTGCCGATGAGCCGACTGGAGATTTGGATCGTGTTTCTGCTGAAGAAATTCTCACATTACTTGAGCGATTGAACAAAGAATTCGGTAAGACAATCGTAATGGTCACGCATGATCCCAGTGCCGCCAATCGCGCGCGCATCGTACATCATTTGGAAAAGGGTGATCTCATTCCTCAGGGTCAATCATGAGCATGACCAAACTCATCGTGAAGAATGCATTTCGTCATACATTGCGTGTGCTTTTGACGATAGTTGGAATATCTGTTGCGGTTGTTGCATTCGGAATGCTTCGCACTGTTGTCACTGCATGGAATTCCGGAGTTGCCGCATCTTCACCAAATCGTTTGATTGTACGCCAAGCAGTGTCATTCATCTTTCCGCTACCTTATGCATATAAAGAAAAGATTGCCGGCATACCCGGTGTGAGTACCGTCTCTTGGCTGAACTGGTTTGGTGGAACATATATTGACAAAGATCAATTTTTTGCAAGACAGGGTTGTGATCCAGAAACCTTATTGTCTTTATATCCCGAGTATAAGTTGACATCCAATGAAATCTCGGCATTCAAAACTGATCGAAGTGCTTGCATTGTCGGTATTGAAACTGCGAAGCGCTATGGTTTGAAGATTGGTGATATCATGAATATGGAAGGTGATATTTATCCGGGGTCATGGCAATTTACCGTGAGAGGAATTTATACTCCTCGTTCAAAGACAGATGATGCAACGCAAATGTTTTTTCATTGGGAATATCTGAATGAGCGCATGAAGCAGGATGATCCTACGCGTGCGGATCAAGTTGGATATTATGTGGTAAAAATCAATGACCCATCGCGCTCAGCGGAAATCTCACAGAAGATAGATCAATTATTCAAGAATTCTGCGGCTGAGACCAAGACTGAGACGGAGGGACAATTCCAGCAGGGATTTGTGTCATCATCGGGCGCAATCATAGGTGCGATCAATATCATGTCTTATCTTATCATCGGCATCATTTTACTTGTATTGTGCAATACGATGATCATGACATCCCGAGAGAGAACGAGAGAATATGCAGTGCTTAAATCATTGGGATTTACCGGTGGACATCTCTTTGCATTCATTGCAGGTGAGGCATTGACTATTTCAACGCTTGGTGCCGGAATTGGTATTGCATTACTCATTCCAATTGTTCAAGGTTTTGAATCATTTCTTCCGCGGGGTTGGTTTCCTGTATTTATCATAGAAACTTCCACCTATATTTTGGCAGGATCATCAGCTTTGATAGTTGGTGTCATTGCCGCAATCATTCCACTGTATCGCGCCCTCACAATGAAAATTGTTGATGGACTCCGATTTACGGGTTGATCATGAATATTCCATTCTATTATATTCTCAAGAATTTTGTTGCAAGAAAACTCACTGCAGGAATTACCATTGGTGGTATTGCATTAGTTGTTTTTGTTTTTGCGGCAGTTCTCATGATGGCTGATGGAATCAGAAAAACATTGGCAACAACGGGTTCGGAAGACAATGTGGTCATAACAAGGAAGTCATCTACCGGTGAGATAACGAGTATCATAGATAGACCAACGGCAGATTTGATTTCGACATTGCAATTTGTGCAGAAAGATGAGAAGGGAAATGCACTGATGACATATGATGGTGTGACTGTCATTAACGCACCAAAGAAAGATGGAGGAATTAGTAATCTTGCAGTGCGTGGCGTTTCAGAGACAGCAATGAGCATTCGGAATAAAATTACGATTGTAAAAGGAAGAATGTTCACATTTGGTTCAAGAGAATTGATTGTAGGTACAGCGCTCGTAAAGACATTCGATAAAATAAATATCGGAGACAAGATAAAATTCGGTGGCGACGATTGGACTATTGTTGGAGAAATGGAAGCAGAAAAATCCGGATTTGAATCTGAGTTATGGTGTGATGTAAGACAATTACAATTGGCATTTAATAGAGAAGCATTTTCTACATTGACTTTTCGAAAAACTTCTGATGCTGATATTGAAATGATGAAGATATTGTTTGCCGGTGACAAACGATTGAATCAATATGAACCTGAAAATGAGAGAAGATATTTCGAGAAGCAGTCGGAAGCAATGAGAATGTTCATTCAAATCTTGGGGATAACCATCACCGTGATTTTCAGTGTTGGTGCGATGATTGGAGCCATGATCACGATGTATGCCGCAGTTGCTAACCGTACTACAGAAATCGGCACATTAAGAGCATTGGGATTTGGAAGAAGTTCAATCTTGACTGCATTTTTGATTGAATCAATTATTACGGCTTTATTGGGAGGAATCATAGGAATTGGATTGGCTTCAATACTTCAATTCTTTTCAATTTCCACATTGAATTTTGGTTCATTCACAGAATTGTCATTCAGCTTTTCAATGACAAGTTCTGTTTTCTCGGGGTCAATGATATTTTCACTAGTTATGGGTTTTGTAGGTGGATTTTTACCGGCTCTAAAAGCTTCTAGAATGTCAATTCTATCGGCACTTCGTTAAGTATAATCACCTTTTTACACTAAGACCAAATAGTACCTGATTATCTGCGAATGAAAATTCCTGTGCCTTATTTGGGTAATTAGTAGGATCGAACCATGGGAATATTCTTAGTACTGCAGATTCCATTCCATTGATATTCTTGGATTTAGCAATACAGTATTTTTTACTTAAAACAGCATGTCCTTTATCGGCACCATAAGAAAGATTCTCAAGAATTATTGCAGGTTTTTGAATGAGGGGATGATCTATATTATCGGTAAGTATTTGTGAACCTTCAAAAACTTGTATGGAATATGTACCGGTCTCAGAATTATTTTGAGTTGTACTTGAAGAAACAACAGATACTTCTGCGGATTTTTCAGAAAGAATAGTGACGGTAATTCTTTTATTGGAATCCTCTTTTACTCCAAAATCCAATACAGTTCCGGGTTTGAGACGTTCGAGTGGAATACGAACAAATAATTCATCCCTTTCATCTTCTGAAGTTTTTGCATTTAATAATTTATCACTTACGATCCCACTGTCGAGGTCGGAAAAGGCTTTTTCTCTGAGTGCTGTCATATAATCAACAGCCGGGGCGGGTTTATCGGAATCTCTAGTTGAAAAGTAACCTATTGCTACAGCTACAAGTATCCAAAAAAACCAATTTTTGTAAAAGGGTTGAATATTCTTCTTTGAAGCCATAATTCACCATAGACCAAACAAGTGGAAGTCATAATGAATCCAATATGGGTATCATGTGGTGAACATGACTAAAATTACTTGTGCAAATTAAAAAGAAAGGATGTGATAACTAAATAAAAGTTATGCAAGTAGTTGGCAATAAACGCAAAAAGCCTCAATCTTTTAGAGATTGAGGCATTTTGTGAAGAAGATAACCCGGCAACTACCTACTCTCCCACACACCTACGCATGCAGTACCATCGGCTCAACAGGGCTTAACTTC
>JBIKKD010000254.1:0-2667 GCA_044360565.1 Kapaibacterium sp. (SeqCode) | reverse complement strand
GGCGTATTTGCCGCAAGACAGTCCGGTTATGAAACAATCATGATCAACTGTAATCCGGAAACGGTATCAACAGATTATGATACAACCTCCAAGTTGTATTTCGAACCATTGACATTTGAAGATGTGATGAATGTCATTGAGTTTGAGCAACCTAATGGAGTAGTTGTAACATTCGGTGGTCAAACACCTCTCAAACTTTCTAAAAAACTTGTCGAGAATAATGTTCCCATCATTGGTACATCACATGAAGGAATAGATCTTGCTGAAGATCGAAAGCGTTTTGGTGTTTTGCTTGATGAGTTGAAGATTCCTTGTCCTGATTGGGGAACTGCCTTTACAGTTGATGAAGCAGCGATCATTGCTGAGAGAATCGGATATCCTGTTCTTGTTCGACCAAGTTATGTATTGGGCGGAAGAGCAATGCATATTTGCTATAGAGAAGAATCTTTGAGACAACATGTTCAAGAGGCATGTGATCAATTTCCAGATACACCAATTTTGATCGATCGTTTCCTTGAACAAGCATATGAATTTGATGTTGATGCAGTTTGTGATGGCGATCATGTCGTCATAGGTGGAATGATGCAGCACATTGAAGAAGCGGGAGTTCATTCTGGTGATTCAAGTTGTGTTTTGCCACCCTATACAATTTCGAATGAACAATTCGACATCATGACATCCTATACAAGAAAACTTGCTAAAGCGTTGAAAGTAATTGGACTTGTCAATATTCAATATGCCGTGCAGAATGGTGAAATTTATGTTTTGGAAGTGAATCCTCGTGCATCCAGAACCATTCCTTTTGTTGCAAAATCGACGAATGTGAATTTGTCTCAAATTGCCATGAGATTAATGTTGGGAGAGAAATTAGCCAATATTGATGTGAGAGATTTCTCACTCTCAGCCAAGAGAGTGGCTATTAAAGAGTCTGTTTTTCCATTCATAAAATTCCCAAGGGCGAGTGTGTTTCTAGGACCCGAAATGCGCTCAACAGGTGAAGTAATGGGGATAGATGTCACTTTTGGAAAAGCAATCATCAAATCCAGGATATCATCCGGCAATAAATTACCCGAGTCCGGAACCATATTTGTCTCTTTGAGTGATCTTGAAAAAACAATTCGAGCCGCTGATATAATGAGTGGTTTCAAAGATTTGGGATTCACCATAATGGCAACTTCGGGTACAGCTAGTTTCCTTTCGGAGCACGGAATTGAAACCGTTAAAGTATTGAAGCATTATGAAGGCAGACCTAGCATTATTGATCACATCGAAAATGGCGAGGTACATTTGGTTATCAATACACCCATAGGCGAGAATGCTCGTTATGATGAGCATATCATGGGACAGACAGCATTGAAACATTCTGTACCTTTTATTACCACATTAGCCGCAGCTTTTGCATCTTTGTCAGGAATTCAGGCATCAAGACATGAAAAGCCAGAGGTAAGATCTTTGCAAGAATATTTTGGTAGATCCAAGCATACCGGAGTGTGATTGTGTCCAATGAAAAAGCAATATGGACTGTCATTGACATCATTCGTTGGGGAGCTGAATATTTTGGAAACAAAGGTGTAGATAGTCCAAGATTGACAATAGAGCTTATTTTGTCTGAAACTCTGCAATGTTCAAGATTGCAATTATATCTCTTGCATGATAGGCCATTGACAAAAGATGAATTATCGGTGCTTCGTGAATTATGTAAACGAAGAGGGAATAGAGAACCATTACAGTATATTTTGGGAAAAACAGGTTTTTATGGATTGGACTTTGAGGTTTCACCATCTGTTTTAATACCAAGACCCGATACCGAAACAATGATTGATGCCATTCTCCAGTATTGTGAGTCAAATATTGGTGAAATTCACATACATGATTTGGGAACAGGATCCGGTTGTATAGCCATTACATTGGCTCATCATTTGCGACATAGAGATAATATCAAGATTCATGCATGTGATATTTCTGAGCATGCATTGGACATTGCACAAAGGAATGCACAAAAACATGAAGTTGATATTGATTTTTCTCTCAAAAATATCTTGACATATTCAGAGCCAATTCATGGGGTGATTGTTTCAAATCCACCGTATATCGGAAAGAATGATTATCTAAGTCTAGAGCCGGAACTCGCATTTGAGCCACGCATTGCTTTGACTGATGAGTATAATGGTTTGCTGTTTTACACTGCCATTGCCAAGTTGATTGAGTCAAATCGTTTGAATGTTGAAGCATTTTTTCTTGAAATTGGATATGGTCAAGCACAGGATGTGGAAAACTTATTTACCCATCTGGCTGATAGAGTACATCGCATAAAAGACCTGTCAAGTATCGACAGAGTTATATGGGGTTTGGTGAATTGAGTTTTATCAAATCATTACATTGTCGATTTGGTGCATAACTGACACAAAAAACCCCTTTTCATGCTAAAAAAATTAGTAGTTTTGACGCGATTCAAATTTGGATAAACCAATTTGTGTCATTTTACATTGATTATAAACAGTATTGTTCATTTCTTTTATTGGAAGTAGTATGGATCAGTTCTCATACGTCGTGATTGGTGTAGCGGCCGTATTATTTGCGTTTGCAGGCCTTGGTTATGCACTTTTCCGTTCATTCAATTCTTTTATCATATTCTTATGGTTGGGAATATCAGACCTTATTTGGGGT
>JBIKKD010000253.1:0-2671 GCA_044360565.1 Kapaibacterium sp. (SeqCode) | reverse complement strand
GTAAATTTTTCGCACTAGCAAATGCCGATCGTGTAGGAGATCAATTCAACGGAAATCTTTCTGTTCTTCCCGGAATATTTAAAGGATTCATTGCTGATTCGCTTGCATGGATTTCTCCTGAAATACATATAGTTCCCAAAAGTTCATTGCGTGATTCTTCTCGACAAGCTGATGTATTGCTGATTTCACATCCTTCTTTTCTTCAAGCTTCAGAGCGCTTGGCGCAGCATAGAAGATCGCAAGGCTATTCAGTATCAGTGATTTCAAGCGAGGATATTTATAAAGAATTTGGACATGGTTCCAAAGATGCACATGCAATAAAGAATTTCATCAGACATACACATCGCTCTTGGCAATTTCCTGTTCCCGCGTATGTCATTTTCATGGGTGATGCAAGTTGGGATCCACTCAAACTCACATTCAAAGCACATCAAGAAGATTTCATTCCATCATTTGGTTTTCCGGTTAGTGATATTTGGTTTACTACTCCAAGCAATGATTCAATCGATCCGGAACTCATCCTTGGAAGACTAAGCGTTAGTTCAGCAGCACAAGCCGAGAAAGTCGTTGACAAACTCATCCAATATGACTCCATTGCCGCAGCACCGTGGATGAAGAAGTTCATTTTCCTATCGGGTGGTGATGCAGATGATCCATTCTTCCATAATCAATTTGACGGTATAGCTCCTTTTGTTTTGGATCCACCGATTTCCGGTGATTCCATTCGCATTCGCAGATTGAACAAAGTGGGAGGTGTGGATGAGAGTATTGCAACACAAATTCGATCTGCAGTAAATGATGGTTCACTGTGGGTGAATTTCGCAGGACATGGCTCACCGGAATATTTCGAGCTTGATGGTTGGAGAGCGCAAGACCTCAATAATCCCGCAAGATATTTCCTACTCACAACTTTTTCCTGTAATTCTGGAGCATTTGCCGAGCCAACAACAGTATGCAGAAATGAGTCATATGTTCTCGAGAGTGAAAAAGGAGCAATCGCATCTGCAGGCAATACATATACAGGAATCACTTCACCCGATTATTTCAATTTTGTCTCCATGTTTACGGCACTTTCTAAATATGGACTCCGCAGAATCGGTGATTTGGTCTTTGCAACAAAGATTGGTCAAGGCACAACAACAGATCCATTTTTCCGCAATGCAATGATGCAGTTTTGTTTGATTGGAGATCCACTGACAAAACTTGCCATCGCTCCTGACCCTGATTATTATGTTCGCTCCGAAGATATAACGACAGATCTTGTAACTGCAATCGATGAAAACTTCACGATCAAAGGTATAATCCGCAATCGCGGAACGATGGATTCCATTCCTGTTATGCTACAGTGCATTCGAAGTGTTGCAGATAGAAAAGATACGCTATCAATTGATTTTCCTGCATTTGCTCGTGAGCAGGAGTTCAGCTTTACTTTTCCAACACTGAATCAATCCGGAATTCATGGGATTAAACTCAAGATAGATCCACTGAAGAATATCGTCGATGAAGATTTTGTCTCAAATAATGCATTAACATTTCAAATGAATGTCTATGCCGCTTCACTCACTGTGATTGATCCTCTTCCTGGCTGGAATGTGCAAGGCGATAAACCTAGATTCAGATTTCTTCTGCCACTTCGAAATCGTGAATTCACTTCCTATGACTTGCGCATTGAAACGCTCGATGGATCCGTGATCACTGGATTTTCTGGCACTGAATCTGCGCAACTTTCTTTCGGCGAATTGCATGTGGATTGGACACCGAATGTACAACTCACGCCCGGCGGAAATGCTCAGGATTATATTCTCTATACAAGAACATTCGATGCAAGGACCATTCAATATAGTCCATGGGAAGTCACGCCATTTCATGCATTACCACAAGCAATCTCTGATACTGCAATCGTTCATGTTGATCACCTTGCATCTATTCCTGAATCAAAATCAAAGAATATTGTTTCGAATGCCAAGTCAAAAGCTCTGTCACTCGGTGAAAACTCCGTTAATCTACTCATTGAATCTTGCAATGGCGGCGAAAATTATCGCTATGGTTATTTGAAATTCGGCAATCGTACTTTCATTGAAAGAGTGAATGGTTCAAAATGGAATCTCTTACATCTAAAGCAATTTGATAGCATCGGAATATATCGTGATTTTGATGCCTTTTATGGTGCACAAGAAGATACATATCGAGCAGGAAATAGTGGTGATTTGATTCGCTATCTGCGTGATTCTGTGGAGCAAGGCGATCATATCGCAATCAGTGTATCTGATGGTTCATTCCGGGGTGCAATCGTCACACCTAAAGGCATGATGGGTGATGAAGAATCGCTGATTGCCACATTGAAAGAATTCGGTGCAACATATATTGATTCGGTTTTTAAAGGAAATCAATATCCCGATGGTTCGAATGTTTTCAATGATGATCGCTATCGGATTTCTTATGTGTTTTATGGCATGAAGGGCGGTCTCCCCGGTACGGCAAAAGAAGCATTCGGTGCTTTTACTGATACACTTTCTTTGAATGTGGAACATTCGATTGCTTTTAGTGAAGGATCATATTTCTCAGGACCAATCGGACCTGCAATTGAATGGAAAGAGTTGTCAATACAAGATTCTCTTCGCGATCAAGGTGAGATTAAGTACATATTACATGGCTTGAATGGGGCCAAACA
>JBIKKD010000252.1:0-2674 GCA_044360565.1 Kapaibacterium sp. (SeqCode) | reverse complement strand
ATGCCCGCGATGCCTCCATTGCAATTGACTTTGCAAGAAAAGAAGCCTGCAGGTAGATCAAAATCAAGTAATAAAGCATCTGAAAAACCATCAGCCGCAGGCTTGGAAGCCATGAAAATGCCTGAAGGTAAAGGTGCTGCTGCATTTGCCATGCATCCTAAAGAGGAAAAGCCCATTATCAAACCATCTACTAAGAAGGTACGATATTCTGATGCTGATTTAAAAATGTTCAGACAACATATTCAAAAGATCAAAGATGAAGCATTGGATGAAATGAGAATGCTCAAGGAAAGGCTTGATGATTTGACCAATGCAGAAATGGCTTCCGAGTCTATGATATACTCAGTACACATGGCAGAGCAAGGATCTGAGGCATTGGAAAAAGAAAAAACATATGCTCAGATGAATCGCATTTTTGATTATATCAAAAAATTGGATGATGCAATCAAGAGAATTGATGATAAAACCTATGGTATTTGCAAAGAATGTAATATTCTCATAGCCAAAGCAAGATTACTGGCTGTTCCAATTACCACACAGTCTGCATCATACAAAATTCATGGTCGCTGCCCTGACAATGGCATTGATATTATTGCCGGAAGAAATGAGTAAATCATGATGGATTCAAAAGTCCATTCACATCGCTTGTTATTTATTGCTTTTTTGTTGATTATTCTTGATCAAGCGACAAAAATAGCAGTAAAAGGTTTTTCTCTTATGGGATTTACCCATCACGGCATGTTTCTCGGTGAAAGCATACCGGTTCTTGGTGAATTTCTGCGATTTACTTTCGTTGAGAATCCCGGAATGGCATTTGGTGTGGAGTTTGGTTCAGGTAAAATATTTCTGACACTGTTTTCACTTATTGCTTCAATTGGATTAGTGTATTATTTGTTGATGATTGAATCAGCAAAAATCCAAATCAGAATAGCCATCATGCTCATACTGGCCGGTGCATTCGGAAATTTTATTGATCGAATGTTCTATGGTGTACTGTATGGAGAAGGTCCCCTCTTCTATGGCTTGGTTGTTGATTTCATACAAATAGACATCCCGGATATACAAGTAGGACAGCTGGCCTATACACATTGGCCTGTATTCAATATCGCAGACTCCTGTGTTTCTATTGGCATGATTCTCCTACTATTATATAATCGATATCTTCCATATCCATTTACACAAGTGAATGAATTCACAGAAACAACAGATAATGGAAATTGAAAAGGAACAATATCCAGATTATATAGAAAAAGTGATTGACTTGTTGGTCTCAAAAGGACAAGAACCTTTAAGACTGGATGTCTATATCACTAATGCCATAGCTAATGCAACGAGAAATAAAGTTCAGCAGGCAATTGATACTGAGCAGGTGACAGTTAATGGTACAATAAGAAAGGGATCATATAAGATCAAACCCGGGGACACGATTCGTTGCATATTTATGCGGCCTCCCCCACTCGAGTTATTACCCGAAAATATTCCTTTGGAAATAGTTTTCGAGGATGACTATTTATTGGTAATTAACAAACCTTCAGGACTTGTTGTACATCCCGGCTTTGGAAATAGGTATGGTACACTTGTAAATGCGGTATTATGGCATATAGGTTATAGAGAAGCAATTCCTTTATCCGGTTTTGAAGAAGATTCCGAAGAAGAAGATTTGCCTGAAGATGCGTTTACACAAGCCATCATAGCCAAGGATGATGCTTTAAGACCCGGAATAGTGCATAGACTCGACAAAGATACTTCCGGCTTGATGGTCATTTCCAAAAAATCAGAAATTACTCCTGAACTTTCTAAGCAGTTTGCTGATAGAACTGTTCAAAGAGAATATATGGCTTTGGCTTGGGGAATTGTCAAAGAAGATCATGCCATCATCGAAAACAATCTAGCTCCCTCTCCAAGAAATAGGAAAGTCTTTTCAGTTACCAAACAAGGTGGTAAATATGCAAAAACTGAATATTGGACACGCAGCAGGGGCAGATATGCTTCATTATTACAGATCAAACTCCATACTGGTAGAACGCATCAAATCAGGGTTCACTTTTCATCAATACATCATCCATTGATTGGTGACATGTCCTATGGCGGCGATAATTTGCCACATCAGGTAAAATTCGGTAATGAATCAAAACAATCAGCAATGCAGTGCTTGGATATAATGAAGCATCAGGCATTGCATGCAAGAGTGCTTGGTTTTGTTCATCCGATTACCGGAAATGAATTACTGTTCATCCAAGCACCTCCCCAAGATTTCATCCAAACTGCACACATTGCAGGTATTGAAATTCCCAATGATTTATGTGGATAAATCACTTCAATATAATTCCGTAAGCACACATAAAACTTTTTGTAATTTTAGGGGACATCAAGGAGTCATAATGATACGATTCTTACTATTTACATGGATATTTTCAATTTCCGCTTCATTATTTGCACAGCAAAGTTCAAATCAGACTTGGTATTATGGCAAATTTGGAGGGATTAGATTTACGAATGCCATTCCCTCACCCATCACCGGAAAACTTGACACATGGGAAGGTTGTGCAGTCTATTGCGATCCAAATACAGGAAATGTGCTTTTATACTCAGATGGCAAAAAACTTTTTCTTCCCGATGGATCAATAGTACCCGGTGGTGATTCGCTCAAAAGTGGAATTTCATCAACGCAATG
>JBIKKD010000251.1:0-2676 GCA_044360565.1 Kapaibacterium sp. (SeqCode) | reverse complement strand
AATGCCTGAGCCATTTCAGCTTCAATCGCATATGGAAAGCGCCGGACTAAAACCGGCGCTTTTTTTTGTTCTTCGGGATTCATAATATATCATCCATGTTGTGCTTCAAGCCAGCGCTCTGCATCAATGGCCGCCATGCAACCACTACCTGCGGCTGTGATTGCTTGTCTGTACACACTGTCTTGTGCATCGCCACAAGCAAATACGCCTTCGATATTCGTATAGGAAGATTTGCCAACAGTTTGAATATAACCGGTTTCATCCATGTCAATCAAGCCTTTGAATAAATCTGTATTCGGCTTATGACCTATCGCTACAAAGATTCCATCGGCTGGAACGATATTTTCTTCATTCGTGACAGTATTACGCAATTTCAAAGAAGTGAGCTTTCTCAAACCTGAAGGAAGAGTTTCACCAATATATTCATCCACGGTGATATTCACCATGAATTCAATCTTGGGATTGTTCTGACAACGCTCAAGCATGATTTTGGAAGCACGGAATTCATCCCTTCTGTGGAGAATGGTCACCTTTGAAGCAAAACGAGTCAAATAATTAGCTTCTTCCATTGCGGTATCACCACCACCAACCACATAGACATGTTGATTCTTGAAGAAGAAACCATCACATGTAGCGCAAGCGGAAACACCGAATCCCATATATTCTTGCTCGCCTTTTGATCCAAGTAATTTCGCAGCCGCACCGGTTGATATGATGATGGAATCGCAAGTATATGTTTTGTCACGATCACTTGTCAATATGAATGGTCTTGATGAAGTATCCACTGAAGTTATAGTCTCATAGATTGACTGAGCACCAAAACGATGGGATTGTTTGCGGAAGACATCCATCATTTCGGGTCCCATGATGCCATGTTCAAAACCGGGATAATTCTCCACTTCAGTAGTAATCGTCAATTGTCCGCCAGGCTGATGTCCTTCAAAAACCACGACATCCAATCGAGCTCTTGAGGCATATAATGCTGCGGTAAAACCGGCAGGACCACTTCCAATGATGCAAATTTGATGATGTTCTGACATATGAAATTCCTTTCTACTTTATTGACCGGGAAATGCATTGCGAGTAATTAAACCCGTATGCGGTGAAATAGCATTCCAAGAACTACAATCTTCGAATGTGAGCGAAACTATGGAGCAAGTCGGCATTGATTCCGTGACATTGTCACGAGCAAGAAGATTCACCATCAATGTGATTGTTGGATTATGTCCCACAATCACTATATGCTCATAATAATCTTTAACTTCATGTATGAATGCGGTATAATCATTGATAAAAGCATGATATAGAAGCGAATGCTCTTCAAGAGGAATCTGTGGATCAATTCCATTGCGTATCAACTCAGCTGTTGTTTGTGCGCGAAGTGCTGTGCTGGTGAAAAAAATATCCGGGTGAAAACCCTCGGATTTTAATCTTTCAGCCATAGTTGGAGCATCATCTAAACCACGATCATTGAGAGGTCTGTCATGATCTCGAAGACCCATGATATGATTTGATTTCGCATGCCTTATGAATGTGATATGCTTCATTGGAATATCGGCCTCTTCTCACCGGCTTTGATTGAAATGGTCAAGATATTATCCTTTGGAACCAATGGGCATACATATTCTTTATTATAGGCACAATATGGATTATATGCTTTATTGAAATCAAGTAGATATTCACCATTATCCGACGACTCTTCCACTTCCAAATATCGACCGGCTTCATATGTATCAAAGCCATTTGTTTTGTCTTTGAATGGAATGAAAATCACACCGTCTTGTTGATTCAAAGATCTGAATCCTGTCAAAGTATATGTGGAACCATCCTGTTCATGAAAAGTGAATATCCCATATCGCAACATTGCTCTTTTTTCTGAGCCTTTGGATGTTAACAATTGGACTGTGTCAGGTTTTGATATCAATTTGAATTCAGCATAGAAAGCAAAATCCTCGGAAGGAGCAAAATACTGCATTCCGGCGAACCCTTCTTTTTGAATTTGTTTTAAAGGTGAAGAAGGATCATTCTTGAAAAAATCATCTAGTTCTTTTCTTCTTTCAATGATTGTGGATTCATCATAAATGAGCGTATTGTCCTCTTCGAAAGTACAGGAGAAAAAGACAAAGACAAGAACAATATAGACATGTGCCTTTGTGAAACCTATAATGTCTTTCAGACCAATCATCAGAAATTCTTCCACATCATTGATTCAACAGGTTCATGGGTTTTGGCATTGTATTTTGCAGAACCTTTGACATTATACGGTGTTTCAATTTCGCCTTTTACTTCAAAATAGATGAGTTGTCCAATTGGCATGCCTGGATACACTCGTACCGGTTGTTTCACTGAGATTTCCAAGGTCCAATAATTGCAAAATCCTACATCGCCTTTTCCTGCAGTGGCGTGAATGTCAATCCCTAATCTTCCGATGCTCGACTTACCTTCGAGAAAGGGAACATGATCATGAGTTTCGGTATATTCTTCTGTAACTCCGAGATAGAATACATCAGGCATCAATACACAACCTTCCTCAGGAATTTCAAAAGTAGTGATGGTATTATGAAGTTTCGCATCAAGAATGTCTTCATCATAAGTGGCAAGAAGTTTGCCCAAATGAACATCATAGCTATTGGATCCGAGGCATTCTCTTCGAAAAGGGGTGATAACGATTCTTTC
>JBIKKD010000280.1:0-8582 GCA_044360565.1 Kapaibacterium sp. (SeqCode) | reverse complement strand
ATTCCGATTGTAAACCGGCCAGTCTTGACAAATCATCATTATTGTTGAGATAGTCGAAAGCAAGTCTCTTGCCTGCAACTTTATCACATTTTGTTTTTGAAACATGTACGATTTGATAACGCTTCTTCGATTTCTTTTTCTTAGAAGCTACTCGTTTCGTTACCTTTCGCTTGTCCGATTTATTTCGGGCAGCATATGAGCTATTGGTTGGCAAAGCTAAAGCAATCACGAAGAGAACCAAGCTGAGCCAGAAAGGTACGAGGGGTATGGACTTACGCATAATCACCTCTGTAATTGATAAAAATACCTTGTCTGGTAGTATGGTGCCGATCCTGTGAGGAGGTATCGACGTTCTTCCGGGCGGCGCGTCTGTTGAGCCGATAGCGGAAGCTGAATTAGCGTTCTCTGAAACGCACTCTTTCGAGTGAAATCGTTCCAAAGACTCCCGGGCGGAGACCGATAACGGAAGTTTGTGCTAATCGATAGTTAACTGTATAATATAAAAACACCCAAGGAGCTTGCTCAATAATGATGCGCTCCATCTCATTGTATGCATTGAATCTTTGTTCAGGTTTAATGCCCGGCCAAAGAGCCAATTCATACAGTGAATCAACACTTCGATGTGAAAATCTTGTGTCATTCAGGCCTTTGGGTGAGGCCATTTTCGAATAAAAAAGTGCGAGTACATTCTCCGGATCGGGATAATCCGCAATCCAATTCCCACGCCAGAAACCAAGTTTCCCTGAGTGCATCATTGATGAATGTTCGGGAAAATTGACCTGTCTCAAAGCGACTTTGATGCCGAACTTGAGCCATTGTTGTTGCAATGCCTCAACTACTTGCACTGTGGTCGCATTATTTCCGGATTGAAGTGTTATCTCAGGCAAACCTTGTCCGCCGGGATAACCTGCTTCCATCAATAATGCTTTTGCTTTGACAGGGTCATATGCATATCCTTTGACTTCATTCGAAAAGCCGGGCATTGTCGGGGATAAAGGTCCATGCTCTGCAGGGATCCCTTTTCCTTTTAAGACATATTTGCAAAGCGCCTTGCGGTCAATCGCATAATTCAGAGCTTGTCTGATTGCTTTTGATTTCCACAATGGCAAGCGTGATGTTTCGGCATTTGCCGATTCGTCAAGCATAATTCCACAAAAGACTATGTCCTGTGCCTCTTCTCTATGAAGCGTGTGACTTGCATATGATTCAGTGAGCTTGTCATTCTCAAGAACCTTCGGCAGAAAAATTGGATCTATGGAGAGAATCATATCGAGATTCCCATTATCATATTCCAAGAATTCTGTTTTTGTGTCCTTGATGAATTGTACAATAACAGTATCCAAATAGGGTAATCGCTGTCCGGATTCATCAAACTCATAATACAATGGATTGCGTTTGAGCTCAATGAATCTGTCCTGCTCCCATCTATGAAATGTAAATGGGCCGGTTCCTATCGGGTGATTTCCAAATGATGTGCCATACAAGTGAATCGCTTCTTTCGGAACGATTCTGCAATATGGCATTGTCAATAAGGAAAGCAATGGTGCAAAAGGCTTGTTCAAAACCAGTGACACTGTGCTGTCATCAATAACTCTTATCCCTTCAATATGCCGATTGTCCTCTCCAAGCTTGGTGGCTTCATGAAATTCTTCAGCACCGGAAAATCGGTCACGAAAAATCCAAAAACCCGTAGTCTTTGTTCGGGCATCGCAAATCCTCTCAAAACTGAATTTCACATCTTTTGCCTTGAATTTCCTCGTGAATGAGGGAGCTTTAAAGCATGAGTCTTTGTGAAATGAAATATCCGTACGAAGCGAGAATGTCCAAATCAAACCTGTTTCATCAACAGTCCAAGACTTTGCAAGTCCCGGAATAATCGCTCCATTGGAATCCAATTTCACCAAAGTCTCAAAGATATGACCTCCAATATGAATCGGTCCGGATATTCCGGCCATTGCGGGGTCAAGAGTTGTTAAACCCTGTGGTTCATTATAGGTGAATGTCGCATCTTTTTTAGTGACTGCATCTCCGCAAGAAGCGAATGATACAGTACCTAGTATGATGCAAATCTGTATTCCTATTTTCAAAGAACTATCTGCTTCATGGAAGAAGCAGTCTTTCAGTTTACGAAGAAAGTATGTAAACCAAGAGTCTGCAACTAAAGAATTTTTTATCACATAGCCAAGTAAATCAAGAACTTGCATCATTTTGAAGGGTAAATTGAGTATAAATGAACAAAGAGGTGTCAATCGTTACAACTCGTTCGCTTTCAATTAATTATGAAAAAATACCGCAAATTGGTTTATGGCGATTTTTGCGATTTAACTTTTTTTCGAAGTGTGGAAAAAAACTGACATATCGGGTATCGGAAAGGCATATTTTTGCCAAATGAAGATGTCATTACTACAAAAATCACTCTTTGCGAGTTTCTTATTTTTCGTCACACTCTGGTTTGGCGGTGGTTTGATTCGCACAGCCATTGGATTTGATGTATTCCTACCAGGAACTTTGGACATCAAGCCATTCTTAAATCAAGAACAAATTAACTATTCTCTTCGATTGATGGGAATCACAGCGTATTATACCATCGCGGGATATGTTCTTGGTTTTTTGAGTGCTTTGATTCTCATGTTTACACTTAAAGGGAATATTAAGAACAGAGGCTGGCTATTTATGGGCGCAAGTTTGTTTTTCTTATTTGCACCTTATGAATTCTATCTTGCTTGGCTTGATCTTCAATTGATTTATCGTGTCAATGCAATTGATTTTGTAAATTTGCTCAAGGACGATGGTTTACTGATACTGTTCAAACAGCGCTTCCATCCATGGATGACGGCAATCGGTTTCCTCTCCTTACTCTCCTATATCACCGCTCTTCTCTTTTTGGCGTGGCAGCCGCTGAAAGCACATGAGAAAGTGGAACATGTACAATGATTTTTCATTGAAAAACCGTGAAACTACAAAGCATATTAGATGACATGCTCACATTGGCGCATGATCTGAATTACTCTGTTCGCAGAGAAAAGGGAAATTTCCGTGGTGGGGATTGTCGTGTTAATGATGATAGATATATCGTCCTGAATTCACTGATTCCATTGGAATCTCGGGTGGTGTTATTGGCAAGAATCCTGGCCAAACATGACTTGAAGGATATTCCTGTCAAGCCTGCTGTGAAAGCCGTGATTGAGAAGGAAAAGGGAAAAGATGATACAGGCCGTACTATTGAAATGGAATTTTAGACTAAATAATGAAAAGCCCCCAATGAGACAAATGCTCTTGGGGGCTTTTTGATATTATTCTATGTATTAGCTTAATCGAACCGGCATCACTAGTATGAGAATATCGCTGTTTTCAGAGGTTGGTTCTATTAATACCGCTCTATTTGGGGAAGAAAACGACAATCTAACCATACCGGCCTCATCTCCGGACAATTGCTGAAGGGCCTCTTCCAAGTATCTGTGATTAAATCCGATCTCAAATGTATCAGATCCTGAAAACTCGCATGCTGTGGATTCATCAGCATTGCTTCCTGTTTCATCGTCTTCGCCATGCACATGAACTCTGTTCGGAGTAAGAGTGATCTTGATTTGTCTGCTTGTACTACTAGTAAACAGTGCAACACGCTTGATTACGCTCGCCAAATCCTTCTGATTGACCATGGCAATCTTATCATTGTCAACCGGTATCACATTTTCATAAGGAGGGAAACGCTCATCAATAATGCGTGTGATGACTGTAGTGTCTGACATTGCAAAGCGAGCATGAGTACGGGTAACGGACATATCAACATTCGAATCCACTTTACGCAGTACATCCATTGCTCTTGAAGGAATGATCACATCAAGATCATCAGGGAAATTCTCGCCCCGAACAATAACGCGCGCCAAGCGATAACTATCAGTCGATACTCCAATTACATGATTGCCACGGAACTGAAACAATACGCCTGTCATGGCAGGTCTATACTCATCATCAGAAACGGCAAACATTGTTCTATTTGCTATCTTCATTGCATCAGCTGCTGAAAGCAATGCATGTTCGCCCTCGGGGAATACAGGCTGTTGGGGATAATCTGCACTATCCATTCCTTTCATTGTAAAGGAACCGCCGCTTGTTCTGAAAGTGATATCCAAATTGGAATTGATTTCAATCAACAATGCTCCTTCTTGTCCAAGCGAGCGCAATAATTCATGTAACTTTCTTGCCGGAATCAAGACTGTACCTTGCTCTTCAACCATACAAGGAACATGTGTCGAAATGGTCATTTCTTGATCGGATGCAATTAAATCCAACCCTGTTTTTGAGGCAGTGCAATGCACGTGTTCCAAAACAGGAAGTGTTGAACGAGGTGGAATCGCAGGCAAAACGCGCTGCATGGCTTTTTGAAAATCACCGAGTGAGATTGAAAATTTCATGAGAATGCGGGTGATGATTTATGAAAGTGAATATCTTATAATTCGCCAAATCCGGAACTGAAAAACAAAGTGATATCATCCATTGCTTGTTTCTCATCAGGACCATCTACGGTTACTTCCAATTTGCAACCAAGTTCAGCGGCCAAAGTCATGACTCCAATGATACTCTTTGCATTGATGGAAAATCCGTCTCTGTTAAGGAAAATCTCAGATTTGTATTTTGCTGCAAGTTTAACAAGCGAAGCGGCAGGTCTTGTATGAAGACCAGCTCTATTTTTAACGGTTACGGTTGATACAAGCATAGTGATTCAATTCGAGTTATTGTCTGATAATGCCCAGGTTTTATTGCGGGATTCGGTAAATACCATGATCAGATAGAAAATATACAAATTCTAATGACCTGAATTCATGGAAAATTGTCAACAATTTGTCCACAATGATAGCAAATGCCGAGAGGATGTCCAAGTTAGCAATCGAGTAAATCGTATTTTTGAAACAATGGTTCCGTATTTCTTTGTCTAAAGGCCAATTATCATGTCTTTTTCATCAGCCATTCGAAAAACAATTGAGGATTCAATTGCAACTAAACAAGCTTTACTTTCTACTCAATCCGAAGCCATTGAAAGAACCGGAAAACTGCTTGCAGAGAAATTGAAAGCAGGCGGCAAGGTTATGTTTTGTGGAAATGGCGGAAGTGCGGCAGATAGCCAACATCTAGCCGCTGAATTGGTGGTCAGATTGCGAAGTTCAGTGAATCGTGCTGCAATTCCTGCAATGGCATTGACAGTTGATCCTTCCATTATGACAGCGGGTGGAAATGACATTGGATTCGAAAATGTTTTTGCTCGCTGCGTTGAAGCATATGGTCGCTCGGGTGATGTACTCATAGGCATTTCCACATCGGGTAATTCACAAAATGTGAAACTTGCCATGGAAAAGGCAAAACAACAAGGGGTATATGTCATTGGTCTTTTGGGTGGCTCCGGGGGTTTTCTCCTTCAAGAAAGTGACGATGCTGTTGTGGTGCCAAGTTCGGTAACAGCACGAATCCAAGAGTCTCATATAATGATTGGTCATATTTGGTGCGAAATGGTGGAAGAGATTCTATTCCCTGAATTATTCACCTGATTCAATTGTCTTATTCAAGATATTGAGACATAGCCTCATTGTTTCTCGATTGCATTCCTTCATGCGAAAGGTTGTGTCCAATGCTTGTATGGAAATTGCAATCTGTTTTGCTGCCTTTCCTGAATATATGAGTTGAGATGCATTGTGATATTGAACAATGTATTGAATCAATGCTTTGTCATTTCCCTTGAAACGCATTCTGTCTCGGTCCAATAATAGTATGTCCTTGCCAATCAATCCCACAAGAATGTCTTTTCTACTCAAAAACTGAATCTTCTTCTTTTCCTCTATTCTAGTCTCTTTATACATTTCATGCATGCCGATCATGAATATCAATGAACATATGCCGGAAATGAGAAATTGAATTCGGTTTTTCGAGCGATATACAATCAGGATTGATGCAATGATCATGAGTGACATCCATATTGAAAACTCCCCTCGATATGCAATCCAATCTAATGTTGAAATTTGTATATGTAATTCATCTGCAATTGCAATGACTTGATGGGCAGACATTGCAAAGAGTTCTGCAAGATAAACGCTGAATGAAAAGCAAATCACTGCGATGATTGTCCAACAAAGTGCAATGGTGAACATCGGTATGAACATGAGATTTGCAATCGGTGAAATGAATGAGATCATTTCGAAATACCATGCAGTCAATGGAAGTAGAATCATCATTGCCGACATTGAAGTTGATAGTGAGTGAGCAATCGACTTTGGAAAAATCCTCTGATGAAATGCATGAAGATATTGGGGTAAGAAAATGAGTCCGAACATGCCGGCCATAGACATCTGAAATCCAATTGAAGAGAGCAAGGTTGGATCGAGTGAAATCATGAAGCCACCAATTGTCAGTAGTACATGTATTCCATGTGCTTTTCTTTGAAGTGAGAATATCGTGTAACCAAGAGAAGTCATCATGCAAGCACGAATAGCCGGTGGGTCCCAATGAACAATCTCCAAAAACACAATCAATGAAAGTATGAGTAATGCATTTCTTATGATGAGTGAAGGAATCCAAGAAAGAAGAAAAAGTAACATCAATGCTATGATGCCAGCGTGAAATCCACTCACCGATAATATGTGCGCCGTACCCAATAAGGCAAAGGCATTTCGAAGATCAGATGAAATATCCGATGTCTCGCCAAGTACAATGCCTTGCACTAATGGTAAACTATCCTTTGGAAAAATTCTGCTCAATGCAATGTCAATCCACTCACGAATGAACCTTATGGATGAATGAATGTCATTAATCGCGGATTGAATGATGGCTGTCTCTTTCACCATAATGAGAAATTGTATGTTTTTGCTTTGCAGATAGTTCATTTGATCAAACTCACCGCGCAATTCCGCTTTGTCTGGATTTGAAGCAATTCCTCGAACTTGGATATTCATTCCTTCTTTGAGCGGCATTGGTGAACTGGTGAAGCGTAGTAGAATTCTGCAATGCTCGATGCGAGGCAATTGAGGCGTGTCGATATACCCTTCAATGACGCACTGCGTGAAATTGCTTTTCTCAGATATTTCCTGAATTCTTCCTTTGGCAATGGCCTTCATTCGAATGGCATGTCCTTTTGTTCCAATTACTTTCATGGAATCTGATTCGGCATGAATGGACATTCCAAGGAGTAATGTCGATAGAAATTTCCCGATGGGTAAAAACATCGAAAGGAAAGCCATGAAAATCGACATGATCAATAGATAAACGGAATCAATGCGTATATCAAGCATGCTATTGAGTCCCATTCCCAAGAGCATGAATAGCACGATGAAAAGCGTGGGTATCATGGAATATTTGAATGTCATCTCATCCCCTGATTGAACATTCAAAAATAAAAAAGCCGCCCAAATTGGACGGCTCTTGAATTTCTACCGATAATCACTGATTATTCTTCGTCGAATCCTGCCATGTCATCAAACACATCTTCGCAATCATAAAGATGCTTTTGTCCGGAGAATCTTCCCTTACCGCCTGTACTTTTCTCATCAGTGTTCATGGCTTTTTGTTCGAGAGTTGCACGAATGCCTGCATCTCTTTTACGAAGTTGTTCGTCGGTTTTTCTGTCGAAAAATTTGCGACCATCCACATAGGTTTGTTCAACTTTGGAGAAGTTGGATAATGGGTTGCCTGACCATACAACGATATCTGCATCTTTGCCAATCTCGATTGAACCAATGCGATCGTCTACCTTGAGTAGTTTGGCAGGATTGATCGTGACAAATTTCATTGCTTCTTCTTCGGAGACTGGACCATATTTCACGGACTTGCCGGCTTCTTGATTGAGTCTGCGAGCCATCTCCGCATCATCACTGTTAATGGCAACAGTTACGCCTTCTTCATGTAGAATTGCCGGGTTCTCAGGGATTGCATCATATACTTCGAATTTATATGCCCACCAATCAGCAAAACTTGAAGCTCCAACTCCATGAACCTTCATTTCTTTTGCTAGTTTGTAACCTTCGAGAATATGCGTGAAAGTATTGATTTTGAAACCAAATTCTTCCGCAAGTCTGATGAGCATGAGAATTTCGCTTTGTACATAGGAATGGCAATGAATTTGTCTTTTTCCTCGAATGATTTCGAGCAAAGTTTCAAGTTGAATATCCTTGCGTGGTGGCAATTTTCCGGATGATCCGGATTCTTTCCATGCTTTTTCATATTCAAGTGCGGCGCGGAATCCATCACGCATGATTTCTTCCACACCCATTCTGGTTTGTGGATAGCGCGATGTGAAGCGATCACCCCAATTTGCCTGTTTCACATTTTCGCCAAGTGCAAATTTGATTGTACCGGGAAAATCCATTTTCAATCCATCGGCATCATCACCCCAACGAAGTTTGATGAGTTGCAATTGTCCACCGATTGGATTGGCTGATCCATGAAGCAAATGGCTAGCAGTAACGCCACCGGCAAGTTGACGATAGATATTGATATCATCGGGTTGCAAAACATCACCGATTCGAACTTCCGCTGTCACAGCATGTGTGCCTTCATTCACTCCGGATTCGATCGCAATGTGAGAATGCTCGTCTATG
>JBIKKD010000250.1:0-2677 GCA_044360565.1 Kapaibacterium sp. (SeqCode) | reverse complement strand
CAGCATAGCAAGCAAGCATTGCTGAAAGTTGCTGTTCAACAGTATTTTTATATGCATCCAATACTGCATTATCCATCACTTTTTCAGTCATCACTGAGCCAACGCTGATCAAACCCTCCTCATCATGAGCACCCGCATCTTGATAATTACAGGCTGCTTCCACTTCAACTTCATTTGTTCTGGCCAACTGCATACCCGAAGAACTCGTCACAAGTGTTCCACCAATTGCTAGATTTAATGGTTGATACATGATGGCAGGAATCACTTTCTTTTTGCCCAATTCATTTCCTGAGACACCAAATGCGGTATAAGGAGTTTGTACACCATAACGCTTTCCAAGTTTCGTGATTTCATTCACGCGTTGATTGGTTCTTTCATAGACATTATAATCAATCAGCAAAGCAATTCTCTGCTTTGCCCAAAGATATGGCAGCGCTGTATTTGATAGTGTTTGCTTTATCGAAGATATTTCAAGTGTTTTGGCAAATGACTTGTCTCCCATCATGCCGGTTATCACTATTCGACCTTTCGCCTTACCCTTGAATTTTCCAAAAATCATAACAGGTCTTTCTGAATACAAATCAGGATAACTGGCCGGTTCAAGTTCGATTGCATTGAATCCATCAAAGCCGACTTTTAACTTAGTGAGTGCCGGATTCTGCAACATTCTCACAATATTGCTTGCCTGCTGTTCCATTGACTCAAGATTTCCTTTCAGAGCCATGGGTTCTGACATCGTCAAACGAGAAAGCGCATCAAAAAATCGTTCATTGCTTTCATTCCCGGTTGCAATTGCGAAGATATTGGCATCTGTCAATTGCTTTTTCACTTGTTCAAATATATCAGGACCTGCATCCACAAAACCATTTGACAGAATGATGATGGTTCTTGCGGACATGCTTCCAGATTGAGGTTGAGACAGAATATTCGTCAAGCGATCAATCAGAGCAATTGGCTCAAGTCCCTCGGTTTCTTGCACTCTATTGAAAAAGACATGAGCCCTTGAGACCATGTCTTTTGTGCAGAATTGCGATGTGTCGGAAAGTTGAATATTCTCATTTCCAAAATGCTGAATATTCACTTTGTCTCCAGGATATAATCCCTTAGAGAAAGAATTCCAAAAGGTAGATGCAGCGCCGGTTTCCAAAGCAGATGAATCACAGAGAATCACATATTCATGAGAATGATTGGAATCCCGCAATTGTTTGTTAGCCGGAGGATGTAGCGTCAAGAGGAAGAATTTATCATTATTGTCTTCATACATCATCACATTGGCAGCCGGCTCTTGATCTGCAAATTGATATTCAACGGAAAGTTCTTGTGGACTATCAGATGATTTTGATGAGAATGTTCCAATGAAGGCCGATTCATTTTCTTGCAATGCAAATCCCTTTGCAGTACAATTGGCCATGGACCCACCCTTTGCGACTATCACATTTGAAGTATATGATCCTGTAGGATATTCCTTGACTTCTGTAAAACTTGTATCAGAAAAGGTGTCACGATATAATGGAACAAAATCCAATACTTTGAGATAATATGGTCTGAGCGGTTTGGGTAATGTGAGTTGATATCTCCCCGAATTTGGTCTCATTGTCTGTGTATAGCGAATCTCATAGGAGACTCTCATTCCGGGTTGAATCCCTGATACATGCATTTGAAAAGCATTGGGTTCATTCCAACTGAGAAAAAATGGATCGAGTTTTCTCTTCGCTTGATCATATATCTCTCGAACTTTTTCTTTGTCCTTCATCTCGGCTTTATACGATTGACTACCAACTTTCACCATTCCGCCATGAATCATGATGGAAGGATGCATAGGCATGAGTAGTGATGCCTCAAGTACTGAACTGCCCTGATACACAAAAAATTGTTTGATGATCACTTCTGTGATGATTCCCGAAACATGAGCTTCGATATGGGTAGAATCAGGCAAAAGAGAATCAATGTCAGAGGCATCGCTATTGACAATAAATCTTGGGAATGGGATATCCTGAGCCGATATTCGAGTAGGAATCGAATATAAACACATAATGAGAAGAATGATGTGCAGTCGGAACATAGATATCATGATTGAAGATCAAATACTCTGCAAATATACCCAATCTCTATTTGAAGCTCTTGATTTTACCTGAACTTCATGTTCATATTTTGATTTCCCAGTGAATATCAAGGGTTTTTGCATCCACTTCCATGCGAATAAGAGTTGATTCTTCGACTCTTCCATAAGCCCTGGAATAGATTGCGGGAATAATCTCCAATGCAAATCCGGATAAGGAGTTTAGCGATATGGTCTTACCCAGTGGACTCTTCAAATGTACTGTTCCAGACTTTTCCTGATGCACTTGTATGCCCGGAACGCAGTGAAATTGTACGATTTTTCGCATTTCGATTGCGCAATGATCATGTCCTTTGATACTCTTTTCTGAGAAAATCAATGTTCGCATATGTGGCTCACCATAAGCATGATGTACGCCTTTCCATGTTTTGTCATTGAACATTCCATCCGCATTTGCTTGATCAGGTTTCATCCAAAAGAGTAAATCACCGGGACCTTCAATCCAAGTGTTTTGTTCTTTTCCCGGAATGATCATTGTGGAATGCATCGTGACCGATCTTCCGATATTGCGCATGAGTGGTGATGGGGTATACCAAAAAGTACCGGGATCTCCGAAAA
>JBIKKD010000279.1:0-8597 GCA_044360565.1 Kapaibacterium sp. (SeqCode) | reverse complement strand
ATGGCAAGTTTACCATTGGCTACTTTCGTTACCGGTTCATGGGCTAAGGATAATCCAGATGACATTGTGTTTACAGTTGTTTATTGACAAACACCAACAAAAATATTCCCGACAAATAAGCATAGGAGGCATATAATTGCAACTTTGCGCTTTTTCCATCTCTATGCTTCAGAAAAGCAAAACATGCATAGTTGAAAAACAGTGAAAGTAGAATCACTCCTATACCATAAACGAAACCTAGCGAAGCATATTCCCAAAGGAGTAATGCTGCAATTGAACCAAACATTGCATAAACTATTGATAATAATGCAATTGTCTTTGCTGTGCCTTCTCCACCTTCAGTATGCATTTTAAAACCGGCTTGTTCATAGTCAACTCTATAAATCCAAGCCAATGCAAGAAAGTGTGGTATCTGCCAGAAAAGTAAAACTGCAAATAACAATAATCCCGGAAGATCAATTGTATTTGTATATGCAGTCCAACCTCCAAGTGCAGGCAATGCACCGGGTAATGTTCCTGCATACAGCGAAAGCTTGGTTTTTCTCTTCAATGGTGTATACAACAACACATATGATACAATGGTAATGACTGAAAGAATTGCAGTCAATGCATTGATCCACATGAAAAAGATTGTTGCTCCAATAAAAGATAAAACCAATCCATAGAGCAAAGCAGATTTTTGCGTGACAAGTCCTGAAGGCAATGCCCTTTTTGCAGTACGCTTCATTGATTTGTCATATTCTACTTCCATGACATTATTAAGCACACAACTTCCTGCTGAAGTTAACATAGTGCCGGTCATGGCTAGCAAAAAATTCACAATCAAAAATCCTGAAGAAAAGAATTCTTCAAAATGCATGTCGATTGCCAGGTAATATCCCGCCGCTGCCGTTAAGACAATCATGCGAGTTATTCCAGGTTTCGTTAATTCAATGTACGCTTGTATCTTACTTACCTGATGATCTGTATCTTGTGATGACACGGTGCTACCGCAAAATGGTGAACAGTTATCAGGTCAATCTAATCTTATGCTGAATGTGAATGCTCTTTGGTTTCATGAACTTTTTTCTCATCACCTTGGGGTTCTTCCCACTGTGGATAGAAATCTGTCTCTCTATCAGGATGAGAAAATTCATAAGGACCACGATAGACACGAATATCAGAATCAAAGTTTCCATGTCCAGGATGCGCGGGAGCAGCCCATTCAAGTGAATTTGCCTGCCATGGATTTCTTGGCGCCTTTTTTCCGTACTTAAGTGACCAAAGAATATTGAAGATTAGAATGAACTGTGAAAATCCGAGAATAATTGCAGCAATAGTAATGAATTGATTCAATGGCTGATATTGTTGCAAAAATTCATAAATATATGGATTGTAAATTCTTCTCATGTGTCCACCAACACCCAAAAGATGCATTGGGTAGAATGTTAGATTAAAGAAGATGAATGACCAATAGAAATGCTTGCGACCCAAGCTTTCATTGAGCATCTTTCCATACATTTTTGGAAACCAATAATAGATACCTGAGAAAATTGCAAACAAAGCACCACCAAAAAGTACATAGTGAATGTGTGCAACAATGAAGTATGTATCATGAATGTAAATATCAACAGGAGCTGATGCCATAAAAATACCGCTCAAACCACCAATAATGAATGTAGCAATAAACGCTAGTGCATTCATATTAGCTGCGGTAAATCTGATATTGCCTCTCCAAATCGTTCCAAGCCAATTGAAAATCTTGATTGCAGAAGGAACAGCAATAACGATTGTAGAAAGCATAAATGTTGTTCCGAGCAGTGGATTCATTCCGGATTGGAACATATGATGTCCCCAAACAATAAATCCAAGAAAAGCAATTGCCATGATCGCAAAAATCATTGCTTTGTAGCCAAAAAGAGGCTTGCGTGCAAATGTTGCCAATACATCAGAAACAATTCCCATTCCAGGTAAGATCATGATATAAACAGCAGGATGAGAATAGAACCAAAAAAGATGTTGCCACAAAATTGGTTGTCCACCACCACCAAGCAATTGTTTATGCTCAAGTAACTCATTTCCTTTCTGCACAAATGCACCGGTAAGCAAAGAATTGTCAGGTGCACCAACCAATAAGTTATCAGGCATGAAGAATGATGTATGCAAATATTGATCAGCCAATTGCATTGAAATTGCAGCTGCCAATACAGGTGTACCAAGTGTAATCAAGATTGCTGTAATGAACAATGCCCATACAGTAAGAGGCATCTGGAACATTTGTAAACCCTTGGCTCTCTTGTTCAAAATCGTTGCCATATAATTTGTGGCACCCATGATTGATGAAAAACCAATCAAGAACAAAGAAATTAGCCATGTGGTTTGACCTGCTCCGCTGGAAGGACCTAGAGGTGGATATCCTGTCCAACCTGCAGCTGCTGCTCCGGAGTCGAAGAAAAACCCTGTCAACATGATCAAACCCGCAGGAGGAACAAGCCAGAATGAATACATATTCAATCTAGGCAATGCCATATCATCGGTACCGATCATGAGAGGAATACAGAAATTACCGAACATACCAACTGCCAACGGAATGATAACATAGAAAATCATTACCGTGCCATGTAAGGTCAAGAGCTGAGTGTAAAAGTTCGCCGTTACTGCACCATCGGATACCCATGTATCAGGCAAAATATTTCCAATCAATGGAATTGCCTCACCCGGAAATGCTAATTGCCAGCGAATAAGCAATGCAAATAGTCCACCTACAAAGAGGAAGAACAAAGATGCAAGCATGAACTGCTTCGCAATGACCTTATGATCGGTTGAGAAGATATATTTTCTGATGAATGAGACATCATGGTGATGTGCATGATCACCATGCGAATCATGTCCGTGCATTTCATGTGCATGAGCTGTTGCCGATTGCATATGTACCACCAATGTTTATCGTTAATTATTAATTTTTTGTTGTAGTGGAATCAGAAGTCACAGCAGCAACTGCGTTTGAATCTGATACAGGTGCTGTCAATTCGGGCTTTACGAGCTTATACTGCTGATCTAACCATGCATCATAATCTTGCTGTGAATCCATTATCAACAATCCACGCATATTATAATGACCTGAACCGCAAAGCTCGGCACATGCTATTTCATATCTGCCGGCTTTAGTGCCATTAAACCAAACTTTTATCCACTGACCAGGCACTGCATCTTGCTTAACCCTGAAATTAGGGAGAAAGAAACTGTGCAAAACATCATTGGATGATAGGTTTACCAATACATTCTTGTTGATTGGTAAATGTACTTCAACAGGTCTTGCACCACCAGGACTTATGATCACCAAATCGTCTTTGCCATGCACATCATTGGAATCAATTCCAAATGGATTGGCACTACTGATTTGATTGCGAACTTTATTACCAAAAACTCCATCCGGACCGGGATAACGGAATTGCCATCCGAAACCTGATTGATATCCTAGAACATCAATCGTTACATCAGGATTGGGAACACGATATGCATACTTTGATTTTGTCCATGCATCGTCGCTCCAAAGACCGATACCTGCAAAAAGAAAAGTAGGCAATAATGTCCATGTGAATTCCATGAGATTATTGCCGTGATAATAATATGCCTTTCTTCCCTCTTGATGCCTGTACATGATGATAAATGCTATCAAAATCGCATAGGTGATGAAGAAAATTGCAACTGAGGCATAGTAAATCATGGCAAATAAGCTGTCAAGCTCGCCACCAAATGTGCTGACATTTTCCGGGAAAAATGTGAGCATGTCTTTATATGCCCACTCCATCGCTTTAGAAAAATCAAAACTCATTGTTATATGCCCGAAGATACGGTTGAGTAATAATTGTTATCAGTTTAATTCTGCTTCTGTATAGGCTCCGACCTTGCCGGCTGTTTGATCACGAACTGCTTTCACCTCATCAACAGTGACCGCTCCGGCAGAGTTGCCCCAACTAGAACGAACATGGGTCAATACATCGGCAATTTCTTGATCAGAGAGTTGTGACCATGCAGCCATCACACCATTATAGGTCTTCCCATTTCTCTCAATGGCTCCTTGAAAGCCATGAAGAACAATGCGAATGGGTTTAGTAGCATCTGCGTTCTGAGCCAATGCTGAACCTGCCAGCGGTGGATATGTACCCGGAACACCTTGCCCTTTTGTTTGATGACAGGAAGAACAAACTTCTTTGAATGTTTTAGCACCGGGTGAGGCATCCGCAGAAGAACCACCAGCTTCGCCACCGGATGTAGCTTCAGTAACAGGAGATTCATAAATGGGATCATCATCATAGCTTGTAAAAAAGCCCTTCACATTACAACCCGAAAGTAGTGAAGTGAGTGGAAGAGCAATGATGAACAAGAAAGGGAGAAACAATTTCTTCATAATAGATCTGTAAAATTGTATTCAGTTTATCTATAGCGACGCTGCATACACTAAGACGGCACGAAAATACATGGTATGTCAGTATTCACCAAACAGAAATTATATTCTTTTTAACTTTCATGTATGGTGATTTTCGTAAATGTTCTGCCATATATCAGATTGCCGAATGCAACCATAACAATTACAAGTAGTTAGAGTATTGATTCGAAAACCTGACCATTATTGACCGTATATCGTGGTTTTCCTGTCAATTCAATTCCAAAAAACGGACTATTCTGGGATTTGGAATGACTTTTCTCAGGAATAGGCATCCATTTTTCTTCTGGATTGAATATGGTCAAGCATGCTTTTGCGCCTGCCAACAAACTTGGCTGATTCATTCGAAGGATTTTTCTTGGACCAATCGACAGAATATCAATCATGCGAGAAAAATCTATGATTCCTGTTTTTACCAAATGTGTGATGGTCAAACCAATGCAAGTTTCCAATCCAATGATCCCATTTGCCGCCAATGCCAACTCGCAATGTTTTTCATGTTCTGCATGAGGTGCATGATCGGTCGCAATGGCATCAATCGTACCATCAGCCAAACCTTGAAGAATGGCATCAACATCTGATTGTTCACGAAGCGGTGGATTCATTTTGGCATGAGTTCCATGCACTTTGATTGCATCATGTGTAAACATGAAATGATGTGGCGTTACCTCACATGTCACTCTTTGTCCCCTGGCTTTTGCCTCACGGACCAATTGGACACTACCTTTTGTACTCATATGCGACACATGATAACGGCGATTGCCACAATACAAAGCCAATTGGATATCACGATTGACAATCAACTCTTCTGCAATTGATGGATATCCTTTCACACCCAATTCTGCGGAAATACTGCCTTCATGCATCACAAAATCTTTTGTCATGGAATGCTCTTCGCAATGTTGCGTTAGCAATCCATCGAATGGAGCCAGATATTCGAAGGCTCTACGCATCATTTCAGGTGATTCAACACATGAACCATCATCGGAAAACATCACGGCTCCGGATTCCATGAGCTCGATCATCGGAGTGAGCTGCTCGCCATTACGACCAATTGTTGTTGCCGCACAAATGTGGACATCCACAATATTTCCTTGAGCTTTATTCTTGATATACTCAAGTGTGATTTTGCTGTCAATGGCGGGCTGTGTATTCGGCATGCAGACAATATCGGTAAAACCTCCATTGGCTGCGGCAGCAGTACCTGTGGCAATTGTTTCTTTGTACTCTTGGCCGGGCTCGCGTAGATGAACATGCATATCCACGAATCCGGGTGCTGCGATCATATCTTTAGCATCTATGACAATGCAATCATTCAAAGGTTTGAATGATTCATCCGGATAGGATATATACCCTGTTTCATCAATGAGAAGATTGCAAGTGATGTCAATATTCTCGAGTGGACTTATGACATGAATGTTTTGGAAGAAATACTTATTCATTCTGAATGATCTTTCCAAGGAATGTGTTGCGATGATATTCCGAAGGACCATGGATCTGTATTGCTTTTCGATGCTCTGCGGTTCCATATCCTTTGTTTTTCGCAAAATAATAAAGTGAACCGACTTTTGAGTCGATTTCCTTCATTATTCTATCCCTTGTCACCTTTGCAATGATGGATGCAGCTGCAATTGAGAAACAATGATGATCCCCCTTGATGATTGTAGTGAATGGAATGGTTGGATGCTCAAAATAATTGCCATCTATCAAAGCATGAACATTGGTACGATTGATTTCTTCTAGGGCCTTGGTCATCGCCAATCTTGTGGCAACTCGAATATTCACTCGATCAATCTGTTTATGATCGATTATACCTATTCCAATGTAAATAGCTTGCTGATAAATCTTTTCAAAGAGAAATTCCCTCTTTTCTTCGGAGAGAACTTTGGAGTCTCTGCAAGCCAAATCATTCTTGGTATCTGGAGGGAAGACAACAGCTGCCGAAACCACTGGTCCTGCAAGTGAGCCTCTACCGGCTTCATCTATGCCGGCAACTATTAGGCCATCAGACCAATATTCCTTCTCAAATTCATTTCCCGGAATGAATATGGTCGTTTTCTGTTTCATCAACGGATCAATGTTAGAAACTCATTACGCAATGGTAATTCATCACGAAGACTTCCTCGCATGACTGATGTGACCATCGATGCCTTGTCTTCTGATTCATTCACACCTCTGGCAATCATGCAATAATGCTTGGATTCGATCACTACGCCAAGCGCTTTGGGCTTGATGATGTCTTCAATGAAATCTGCAATCTGCTCACCTAATTCTTCCTGTATCTGACCTCTTCTTGAAAACCATTCAACAATGCGTGAAAGCTTGGATAAACCAAGCACATGATCACCAGGAATATATCCAATTGCACATGTTCCTGAAATCGGTTGCCAATGATGTGAGCACACAGACATCACCGTGATATTTCTGCTTATGATCAATTCATCAACTTGTTTTCTATTGGGAAATACAGTGATTTTTGGAGCAGGTTCAAATCTTCCGGCGAATAATTCATTGACCCACATTTTAGCTAGTCGATGAGGTGTATTCATGCTATTAGGATCATTTCGGTCGATGCGAAGAATATTGAATATGTCACCGAATTTCTCAGTAAGTTCCTCGATCATCATATCTCTTTCTTCTCTGGCGACAGGAAGATTACCATTTGCATCAAATAATTGGGCACCTTGTTCATTGACCTTAGGAAAGAAATCTTTGACAAATTCGTGTATCAAAGAATCCGATACGGCTAAATCGCCCATTGCTTCACGAGTTGCTTTCATGAGGGGTGATTGTTGACCATTTTTTTTCATGACATTATTTCCCTGTTAATTGCTGTTTCATGATTGTATACGGGAATGCTGACTGGTTCACCAAAGTATTCCACAAAGTTCTGATCCGATTCGAATAATTTGATGGAATGCAAAGTGCCGCTCATAATCTTTGGCTCCAAAATACTCCAAAATCGAATAGCAAGATTTTCTGCCGTGGGAATGATGCCCTGAAGAAAATCAACATCATAATTCAAATGCTTGTGATCAACTTTATCAACAACATTGTCTTCAATAATATCACGCAGTTTTTTGAGGTCAATCACATAACCGGTTTCCGGATCTGGCATGCCTTTTACTGTAACTTCCAGTGTATAATTGTGTCCATGACCGAGAGGATTATTACATTTGTCAAAAATTTGTTCGTTTTTTTCATGTGAAAAGGTTGGATTGAACAAGCGATGTGCTGCGGAAAAATGCATTTTCCTAGTTACATAGACCATTTTCTTGGCTCCTAAAAAAGATTTCTGATATTTGAAACAGACTTCTATCAAGAATTGTTCCATCACTACGTCAAACCTACGAATTTTGATGTGCATTCAATATATATTCATGAATTTACAAGTACTTATAATGAAAAGTCATACTCATCGCAAGAATTTGGGGAAAACATTATTCATAGCGACACTCCATCTATCTTTATTATCAACCATTTATGCCAATGGTTACGAATCGGTTATGAGTGATCAAGCACTATTGCGTAAAGAAAAATTACAGTCGGTTGAACTAGAGGCAGGACTCTCAGTCACAATACAAGGAGAGACCAATTCTGCTGACTGCATTCTGAAGATAGGAGGAAGAGATTCTTTATCAATGGAGATTTCCGGGCCTTTTGGAATCAGCGTTGCAAGATTATTCGCCGATAAACAGTATTTCTTGTTTCATGACATGTTGCAAGGTAGAGCTATCGAAGGAATTCCAAGTCAAGAACAATTGTCCGAAGTCACTTTCATGCCTTTATCATTTGATGATTATGCCTCTCTACTGAGAGCAGAGCCACCCGGAGACCCCTTGACTTTCACCTTGGTTGACACATTTATCGATTCCACGAAGTTATTGTATAAGAGATCTATCTCCGGAAAGACAATGGAATTCATCCTATGCTCCAAAGAAAATGGTGTCATCAAAGAATATCAAAGGAAAAATCAGGATGGAACGATTGAGTTGGCAATGGTATATGATGGATATACTTTGATAGACGGAATTGCAATGCCTGCAACAGTGACCTTAAGCGCACCCATTCGTGGCTTGCAGATGACTGTTTCTGCTGAAAAAATCACGCTCAATGGCTTATTGCCTTCATTGCGTTTTCAACTTCCCTCTTCCATCACACCTTTACGCAT
>JBIKKD010000249.1:0-2695 GCA_044360565.1 Kapaibacterium sp. (SeqCode) | reverse complement strand
CTGCATTGGAGAAATTGCTTATCTGTTTCAAATATGCAGAAACAAATGTATTAAAAAGTGAAAAGTCACATTATGCTCGACATATATCACAGATTTATACATTGAAAGAAGACTGGAAAAATGCGCTAAACTACCATCGAGTATTTCATTCACTAGAATTGGAACTCAATAACCGTGATTATGTCCGACAAGCTGAAATTATAGAGTATAATCGTAAGCTGATGAATGTTGAATTGAAACAACAAACGGAAATGTCAGCATTGAGGGAGCAGGCAAAACTTCTTCACGATATCTTGCCCTCAACAATAGCGAATCGAATAATTGCGGGTGAAAAATCCATTGCAGAAGAAACACAGTCCGTTAGTATTTTCTTCTCGGATATAGTGGGATTTACTACGATCGCTGAATCTATAGCTCCTTCAGAGTTAGTAAAATACTTGAATGAACTATTCTCGATGTTTGACAATATTGCTCATAAACATGGTATTGAGAAAATTAAGACAATCGGTGATTCATATATGGCAGTATGCGGTATTCCTGAACACAAACATGATCATGCATTACGAATGGCGGAATTTGCTAAAGAGATTTTGTGCTGCACCAATGCATTTTTGTTTAAGGATAAAAAGATTGAGATTAGAATTGGCATCCATGCAGGACCAGTTGTGGCCGGTGTAATTGGCTTGAACAGATATTCTTATGATCTTTGGGGTGATGCAGTAAATATTGCAAGTAGAATGGAAAGCACTGGACTACCGGGTAAGATTCAAATAAGTGAATCTTTCGTAATTGAGTTATCAAATCAATCCAATGGTGAACTAGTTGCTTCTTATAGAGGGGAAACAGAAATGAAGGGTAAAGGAACCATGAAGACTTATATTCTTTTGTAATAGGTCAAACAAAAAAAGACCGATACTTGAGTATCGGTCTTTTTCATGTGCAGGAGGTGGGACTCGAACCCACACGGATTTAAGGTCCACTGGATTTTGAGTCCAGCGCGTCTGCCATTTCGCCACTCCTGCGGGTGGGAAGACAAAAATAAGAAATTTGCCCAAATTCCCAAGCATGAAGTTTCTTCTTAACGACTAATCAATATTGGGTATTGACCAATCAAGCTACCATTTGAAGAAAGCATGAGAGAGTATGCACCGGAATAGAGATTTCTCACATCAAGGAATAGGTAAAATCCTCTTTGTTCGGCTGAGTAAGACATTTTGTCGATTTCATTACCCATGACATCAAACAGTCTCCATTCCAATTCTTTTGCTTCGGGAATGGTGATTGTCACATATTCTTTGGCCGGAAGAGGAAAAACTGATTTACCAATTTGACGCTCTTCTGTAATATCAGTGCTTCGGCCAATGCTGATATCATCAATCCACCAACCATCGGCTTGTAAAGCTGCTCCTGAGAAGAATCGCAATCGGAATAATGTGGTGTCTGATTGAGGCGTGAACAGAATCTGTTCAGGTTTCCAGTCATCGGCATTGGTGATGCTGTCTTGCCATGGAGTGAACATTGTGGAATTATATCTGCCAATTGCGGACCAACTATTTCCCCAATCATGTGAAAGTTCAACCACTGCGGAATCCGTTGGATCCACAAGTGCGGCATGCATGAATCGCATGGCATGCTCTGTTTGGGGTAGCGTTTTCACCGGCATTAAGATAAAGGTGTCTCTCGCATTTCTCACATATTGTCCGCTGGGTGATTCAGTCAATGCATTCGAACCACTGAATGCAAAAACGGAACTCGTGGAAAATCTGCCGGAAGTATAATATGCGCGAAGTGGATCTGCATCAAAGTGCTCGGAATAGGCAGATTCAATCTTGCCTCCAAATACCAAACTTCTTGGCGTTCTTGCACTTTCATATTTGGCTTGATCGGTAAGACTCAATGAATATTCATACCAGCCTTCAATCGGCAAGGTATCATTGAAGGATTTAATTAAACCTGTATCCGCAATTGAAATTGGATATTCTCTGATCTTACTTCCATCTCTGAAGAGCGATAAAGTATTTGGATTGATGAATGGAGTGATGGAATCTGCTCTGAAGCTCGGAATGCGGATTGACAATGATACTATATTCAAATCACCGATTGTTTTTGCAGAGATGAGATTCGGCATTTGAGGAAGTTTAGCGCCACCTGCAGTTGCTTTCACTTCGCGAATAGCACTAGTGTCTTGTCCGGCCACAACGCGAATGCCATATGTATATGTTCTGAATGCGGTTACTGTGACATCATTGAATGTTTCCAAATCACCAGCCACTTCAGTAAGAAATGCATTGTTTCTATAGAGCACATACTTGATCGGTGCATCCAATGGCTGATCAAATACTCTTGCTTTTGGGGCTTTCCAAAATAATCGAATCGAAGTTGTATCAGTGGAAGAAGGTCTTGCAGTGAATGGATATGCCGGTTGTGGAATGCGCGTATTCACGATTGAAGTATATGCATCATTGTCAATTTTGGTGGTTCCTGCATTGCGCATATCAACCCATGATGGATAAATGATGCCATCATACATTGCACAACCACTATAATCACCGGCAAAGACATTATTCCGAAAAGGATTATTTCTCAAATCGCTTTGTGCCTCTGAAGCCCTGCGATCCATCCATGTATTCCCACCATCTCTTGAATAACTCACATAGCAATTCGTGATGATATTGTTTGGATCATCTCGAGAATC
>JBIKKD010000248.1:0-2720 GCA_044360565.1 Kapaibacterium sp. (SeqCode) | reverse complement strand
GGTTTTGCCGCTGCTTTCGCTACGGGTTTTGCTGCAACTTTCTTTGCTGCAGGTTTTGCCGCTGCTTTCGCTACGGGTTTTGCTGCAACTTTCTTTGCTGCAGGTTTTGCCGCTGCTTTCGCTACGGGTTTTGCTGCAACTTTCTTTGCTGCAGGTTTTGCCGCTGCTTTCGCTACGGATTTTGCTGCAACTTTTTTCACTGCGGGTTTAGCCGCTGCTTTCTTTGCTGCAGGTTTCGCAGCTGCTTTCTTAGCAACGGGTTTAACCGCTGCTTTCTTTGCTGCGGGTTTCTTTGTTGACGCCATACAGCATACACCTTAAGTAATAAAACAAAACAAAACTAAATGCGGGATGCATTTATTTTTTCTGTTATCAATCAACTCTTGTGATAAACACAGAAATAATCTCTTGATCAATTTCAATTGTATGAGCATCGGAATTAATATTCTCAACGCTGTTACATGTCACACACAAAATTTCATTACAAACATAATCAGATAATTTGATTATCGCATCAGAAATTTCTTTGTTTGCTGAAAATTTTACATGGATGCGATCTGTGACTTGTAAACCTATATTCTTTCTGAGGTTTTGAATACGATTTACGAATTCTCTTGCCAAGCCTTCTTGCTTTAACTCTTGATCAATCTCTGTATCAAGTGCAACTGTTAGTGAACCTTCATTCGCAACAAGCCAACCTTCCATGTCATGAGTCATTACATCAACATCTTCCAAAGTAATTAAATAGGAATCCTCATCGATATTGAATTTGAAAGATTGTTCTTGTAAGAATGTTCGTATCTGTTGCTCATCCATTCCTGAAATCACATTTGCAATTCTCTGAGTTTGCTTTCCATATCTCTTGCCTAATGCTTTGAAATTGGCTTTGACACTGCGTTTCACAATACCTGCCTCTTCATTGACATATTCAACTGCTTTAATGTTCAGCTCTTCTTTTATGATATTTTCAATTGCTTGAATATCACGTCTTTGTTGAGGAGATATGACGGGAATGAGTATTCTCTTCAGTGGTTGTCTGGTTTTGATTTTTGATTTTTCACGTAATGATCTTGCAAGGAAAACAATTGTTTGTGCAAGAGACATTCTTCTTTCCAAATCTCCATCTATACAAGAAACATCTCCCATAGAAATCAATTTCATGTGAATAGAAAGTTCTTGTTTTTCAGTACGGAGTCTTCTATACAATACTTCAGGTAAAAATGGTGCAGCCGGAGCCATCATTGACAACACATCCAAGAGCACATTTCTTAAAGTCTGATATGCTGAAATCTTATCACTGTCTTTTTCGCCCTTCCAGAATCTTCTGCGATTTCTTCTGACATACCAATTTGAAACATCATTGATCATGAATTCTTGGACCAAACGACATGCTCTGAACACATCATAGGATTCCATGTATTGATGATATTGTTTCAATGTTGAATGTGTTTTTGATATGATCCAACGATCGATTTCTGGGCATTCAGCCAATTCAATGACATCTTCATTACCATCTATTCCATCGATATTTGCATAAAGACTATAGAAGGAATATGTATTGGTAAGTGTTCTGAAAAAATCTGCTATGACAGTCTTTGCTATATCAGATTCATTGAATAAAGTTGGTCTCCAAGGTGGATTATTAACCATAAAATACCACCGAACTGCATCTGCTCCATATGCATCCATCATGAGGAATGGATCTACAGTATTTCCTCTACTTTTGGACATTTTAAGTCCATTTTTGTCCAAAACGAGTTCATTTACAATGATATTCTTAAATGCCGGTTTTTCAAACAATGCAGAAGCAATATTGTGCAGTGTATAGAACCAACCTCTTGTTTGATCAATGCCTTCAGAAATAAAATCAGCAGGGAATTGACTTTCAAATAATGCTTTATTTTCAAAAGGATAGTGGAATTGTGCAAATGGCACACATCCTGAATCAAACCAAACATCAATCACCTCAGTAGTTCTACGGTAGATTTTCCCATTTTTACGGAAAATCACATTGTCTACAAAAGGTCTGTGTAAATCCAAAGGTAGAGGAGCATCAGAGACGGAAACATAAGTATCATCGGATATTTTATATTCACCTTTCAATAGTTCTTCTATTGAGCCAATGGCAAACATGTCTTCTTTGTCTTCACTCACCCAAATTGGTAATGGTGTTCCCCAATATCTGTCACGACTTAAAGACCATTCCTTTACTTCTTCAAGCCAATTACCAAATCTGCCGGTACCAATTTCGGAAGGTTGCCAGCGAATTGTCTTATTTAGATCAATCATTGTCTGCTTATAAGCAGGAGACTTGATGAACCAAGAATTTCTGGCATAATACATCACTGGATTATCTGTTCTCCAGCAATGTGGATAGCTGTGAACATAATCAAATGAGGATTTAAATATCTTTCCTGCTTGCTTCAATGCTATGATAATGTCTTTATCCGCACCTTCTTCGACTCTATCAGCATATTTGAAGGTTTTGATTGCTCTCCCGGCAAAATCCGAGATTATCTCTGTAAAGTGTCCATTCGGAGTGACCGGTTGCAGAACAGGAAGATTGAATGCCTTTGACAATTCAAAATCGTCCACACCAAATGCAGGAGATATATGAACAACACCTGTACCATCTTCAGTAGAAACGAAAGTACCTGGAAGAATGGTCAAAGCATTGGGGAAAGCTACAGAATCAATTGAACAATAAGAGAAGATTTGTT
>JBIKKD010000050.1:0-8734 GCA_044360565.1 Kapaibacterium sp. (SeqCode) | reverse complement strand
GTTCCACAATGGAATCTTGGCAATCCGAATATCCAAGTTGAAACAGCAATGTCATACGAAGTTGGATATAAAGGAATCATCAATAAGGATTTCTTTGTGACCGTGGATGGATATCTCAATAGAAGAACAAATTTCATATCTGTTCCATTGGGTGGTCTAGCTCCAGATGTTTATACTCCTCGCAGATATGAAAATGAGCAAGCAAATACTGAATTGAAAACAGAATTGGATAAAATCAATAGACTGTTCTATGATCGTTTGGCCACAATACCTGCAACAGGCGCAGCTGCACTCATCATCACTCCAAAAAATATTGGAGTGATCAATGAATATGGTGTTGAAATAGGATTGAACTACTATATCATGAATGGTCTTTTGTTCCAAGCTAATTACTCTCATCTTGGTTTCACTGTCGAAGAGAATTCCCTTCAAGCACAAAAGATAGTACCTAATGCATCACCAAATAGATATAATTTCGGTTTGCAATATGACAAAGATGGTATTGAGTTTGGAGTGCAAGTTCGCGGAGTCACAGGATTTGAATGGGTAGCCGGATTGTTCCAAGGCTATGTTCCGGAATATTGGCTGGTCAATTTGAATGCAGGATATAGCATATCTCCTGAGATTAAAGTAAGTGGAACGATTTTCAATGTATTGGACAGAAGACATTATCAGATCTTTGGAGGGACGATTCTTCAAAGAATGGCTAGCATGAATCTTACGCTTAACATCTGAAAAACAATAAAAAAGGCTCTGAGAAATCAGAGCCTTCGTTTTTCGTGTCGGTGTGGCGGGATTCGAACCCACGACCCCTACTACCCCAAAGTAGTGCGCTACCGGGCTGCGCTACACACCGAATCGAGCACAAATGTAGGGTATTTTTGTGAAAGTAGGAAGTCGTACTTTGCTTTATGGGACAATAATTAGTTGTTCTGTCATGCGCTGACCATCAAGAGAAATAGTCATGAAATAAGTCCCTGCCGCAAGACTTCTCACTTGCAATTGCATCAAATGCAAAATTCCCAGATTTTGTATATCATTGAATTCAATTGACTTTTCATCCATTGTTCTTCCTGAAACATCAGTAAGTATAACTGAATATCTTCCAAGCCTATTGATGGGGAATTGAATCTGAACATCTTTGCCCGAATGAGTTGGATTCGGAAACATTTGCAATAATTGTGGGGACATGCCATTTATGATGAGTCTCTTCCCGCCAACTTCACAAATATCAAGTTCAATATTTCCATCAATAGTATTAATCAAAGCAAAGGGTGTGGAATTCCATTTTGCCGGAAGCCATTTCAAAGGTGTTGCAATCATTGAGTCTAATTGAATGATACCTGAAACAGTTGTCAATATTGAATCATTAATTGCTAAAGGTACTTTTGTAAACTGAACACTAATTATTCTATTTCCATTTGCATCTACTGTGCTGGACAATAAACCTTTGCTGGCTCTTTTCGGATAGAATACTGCGCCATTCACCGTGAATGAAATTGTCATGTCTGCAAGAACGGAATCCTTGCCTGGAATAGAATACATGATTGGAATATCATAGGAGTCAGATTTAGGATCAGCTTTTGGAGAATTGCCAAAACGCATGCCAAGAGAGGGAAGACTTGCGCTTGCTGTAATAGGTATGAACATAGAATCAATACATGATTTTAGATTTGCGATTGAAAATATTTCAATTGTATCACTTGATATTCCGGAATTAGTCATGGTGATAGATATTGTCATTATCAATGAATCACCAGGTTGTAGTTCAATTGGCAATGCAGGTATGGTTTTACTGATTTGAAATGGCGATTGCAAACCAAAAGAGCTTGTTGTGATATATGCAGATGCTGTACCGGTATTTCTGATGGTGATTGACTCAGTGTTTGTTATTCCAATGGATTGATTCGGACTGGTGATATTTGGTCTATCAGCTATAAGAATAGCTTCCTTTCCTTTGCCTTGAATGTTTATGCGATCAATGGTATCACAAAGTGGATAATGAAGCTCAAGCGATATATTCTGCATGATATCATTCTGCGGAATATACTGAATGATAAATATTGTACTGTCATTTCCGGGGATTGTATTTCTTTGAGGAGCAATTGTCCAATCCATATTTCCGGATAGTCGGACGCTATCCGATGGAATAAGAACAGAAGTTCTATTGATGATATAGATGGTATCTGTTATTGCAGAACCAATGCAAGTTTCGGGAAGAGTGAATGTTCTGTTATATAGTGCATTTCGCATGGAACGATATGCTAATTCAATGACTTCTTTTCTACCGGAATAGGCGATTCTCCAACTTGAATCATTCTTGGCATTCGAGCTGATGATTAAAGTATCGAAAAATGTTCCTTTTGGATTGACTTTTGTAAAACCAATAGTAATCTGAATCGAATCTCCGGCTTTAACATTAATAGGATAATTTTGAGTATCGACCGTAAAGAAGCCTTTGTTTTTGGATTCCCAATAAGCTGAATCTATACTCAACACGCCATTTCCTTTATTCTTGATATTGATTGCAGTAAAAACTGTATCATCGGTGCAGAGAAGAGGCGTTGACAATGAAATAATCGTATCACTTGCTATGATAGGATAGACAGGAGCATAGAGGACATTACCTGCAGATTGTGAAATGATGGCAAGTGGTTCTTTTTCATATTCACCTTTTGAAATGAAAATCCTATTGGACTGCATCGCCATCAGATAGTACAATGAATCAGGCAATAATGCAAGATCATTGAATGGCATGACCAATAGTCCTTGATCTCGAGCTTCTGTGAAGGCATAAGGAATCCAATCACCATTATGTGATTTGAGAAAAAATTGAATACTATCACCACATGAATAAACAAGACTTAGAGCTTGAGATCTGTCCACAAATGAAGCTGAATCTATTGTTATACCTCGATAGCTTTCTTGTCCAAATTGATTTACAACAGGATATGAATTTGGATTCAAACCAGGATATCTTGGTGCATCAAATCGAAAACGACCTTCTCCTCCAGATGTGGGACCCGGTCCACCGGCAATGGAATGTGACAAAGTTGAAATTGCATCTCTAGCACCAATGCCGATAAATCCACCGGAACCACCACCACCATTTGGATTATTATCCTCACCACTAGAGCCTTTTGCTTCCAAAATGATATTGGAAATTGTTTGACCGTGAAAATTCAATGCACCACCTCCACCTCCGCCATAACCTGAACATGTAATTGTTCCAAATCCTGCTTTTGGATTTCCAGTTCCTCCACCACTTCCTCCTGCAACCGGGACTACAGCTCTGTTTCCAATTACTTTACCACCATTGATCGCATTCGATGAAGCACCTTCTGTTCGATATCCTCCGCCACCACCGAAAAGTCCATCGGTAGGTGAACTGCCGCCACCATAAAAACCATCTATTTCACCATTCCTTCCATAAGATCCGGATCCTGACATACCATAGGGATGACCTGTCCCACCTCCACCGCCTTCATAAGCTCTACATTCACCACCACGAATACCCGTAATCGTACCACCAGAAATTGGTCCACCTCCATTTTTTCCTGTACCGGTACCAATGATAGTGTAATAGTTATTTGTAAATGGAATGCCTGCTCCATTTCTTCCACCTGGAGCTCCTCCCGAATAACCATTACCTGCATTTGATGTCGGATTCGTAATGTCACAGAAAACTCCTGCTCCACCACCACCGCCCGGACCACCGTTTTGTCGATTGGCATTGACAGAAATGATGCTTCCGCTTCCTTGAACATTTCCTTGAACAATCAAAGTAAAAGGGAGATATCCTTGATTTCCATCGAGATAGGGATCACAATCATTAGTGCTGACTTCATATTTTCCATTGAGAGGTAATATCATTGAGTCAACGATCATTGCACCTTTTCGTGAGCGTTTACCCCAAGTTCCAGCACCAAATACACTAGTTTGTGATTCACTAACCCGATTACCAAATGAGAATGGTTGTACAATATATAGTGTGTCAATTTTAGATTGTACACCATTTACTATTACGCAAATAGGTATGCGGAATCTATTCTGCAATAGCGACCAATCCCAAGAATTCGGATTTGGTCCTCCCGCAATGATAGGTGGAACAAAAGCTTGAATGCTAATGACTCTTCCTTCCCAACTTATGATAAAAGGTGAGAATACAATTTTATTTGAGTCGGCTGGAATGAGGGTTTGCACGCGAATGATATCAGATTTATTGTTGAGATAGATACCATCAGTTCCAAATGCACCTTTTTCAGAGGCAGGAGCTAGAATCTCCATTGCGACATTCATTCCTGGAGAACAAATGTCAGGAATCACTGCTGAAATGGAAGGTTGAGCAGAAAGGGAATACCATTGAAAAAACATTCCCACCAAGAACAGACTGATATATATGATGCGTGACATCAAGATATTCCTCAATGGATGAAAAGAAGCAACCGAAATATACTAAGTGCTGAATGAAGCAACAAAGGAATCGAATCTATTAGTCAAGATTCTTTGTATTGATGCCAAGTTGGTCAATGCGATAGCGCAATTTGGCCCTAGATACCCCCAGAATTTTTGCCGCCCTGATTTGATTACCACCTGTTATGTTTAATGTTTTAAGGATGAGATCCTTTACAACATTATTCATCTCAACACCATCAGGATGAATTTGCAGAAGATGTTGCCCATCCTGTAATTCTTTCTGTTTTTGTGATTGTGAGGTATTGCGTAGAAAAGTCAATGAATCTTTTGAAATCGTTTCTTCTGATTCAAGAAGTATAATTCGCTCTATTACATTCCGTAATTCTCGAATATTACCTTTCCATGGATGATGCTGTAGTATATCTGCAGCTTCAGGTGAAAAACCGGAAACCGTTTTGGCAAATTTCTTATTGAACTCGGTCACAAATACGCTGGCAAGAGGAAGAATGTCCTCCTGTCTTTCACGAAGCGGGGGAAGGGTGATCATTGCCACATTGAGACGGTAATATAAGTCCTCACGAAATTTCCCTTCTTCAACCAATTGCTCAAGATCACGATTGGTAGCTGCAATTACACGAACATCCACTTCAACTTCTTTTGTGCCACCGAGTCTGTAAAAAGTTCTTTCTTGAAGCACGCGAAGGAGTTTGACTTGCATCTCAAGACTCAGCTCTCCGACTTCATCCAAAAGGATTGTGCCTTTGTCAGCTTGTTCAAATCTCCCCGGTTTTACTTTTTCTGTAGCACCCGTGAAAGCACCTTTTTCATAACCAAAGAATTCATTTTCAGCCAATTCTCTCGGAATCGCTCCACAGTTGATCGTAATGAATGGCTGTCTGGATCTTCCACTACTCATGTGGATGAAACGAGCCATCAATTCCTTGCCGGTACCTGATTCGCCCAGAATTAATGCTGTCGTATCTTCTGCTTTTGCAACTATTTGCGCTATTTGTACTGCTTTTCTGATTGCAGGAGATGTGCCCAAAATCTCAGCAGAATCATCCATGAAGAGATTTGCTTCGAGCTCTTTGACTTTTTTTCGTAGAGCATAGTTTATGAGCGCTCTATCAACTGTAACTTCCAATTGATCTTTATCAAAAGGCTTGATGATGAAATCATCTGCTCCAATCCGCATGGCGCGAACGGCAAGTTTGATATCATTGAAACCGGTGATTAGAATGATAGGGAAGGACATCCCGGCAGAACGGATTACATTGACAATTTCCAGTCCATTGACCGGCCCCAAGAAAATATCAAGCAATAATACATCAGGTTCAGATTCACGAAATGATTCCATGGCAACTTCCACAGAATCATAAGATGAAATCCCGGCATATTTGTCTTCCAATGTTTCATGAATCATTGATGACAATGCAGGATCCATCTCAAGCACAGCTATTGTATATGCCTGAACTGACACGATATTCCGCTAGATAATATTAAACATGTCATCACCCGAAGTGTGACTTCGGTGCTGCTGTGATGCTTTGCGAATATATGAAAAGATGTAGAATATTCTACAAATCACTGGCGAAAATTCACCAATCATCGAATGATTGAAATTATCCCTCTATGCTTGACACCTGTTTTTTCAGTGATGACATAACCATAAACTCCACTTGAAAAATCAATTGGAATACTCTGGTTATATGTTATTTGTGAACCATTTACGGATGTGACAACAATGTCTGAATCATTGAAATTAGGGTCAATAAATAGTGACTGAGTTGTCGAATTCCAGAAAACAGGTTCTTTATTGGATGTTTTGGCCTCTTGTATGGAACTTACATTACCTACATTGAATGTAAGAGAAATGGAAATTCTGTCAGAAGGATCTTCTTCATTGAAAAAGGCAAAATCTAATGTTGAAATACCTTCTTTGGGTTCATTGAAAACAGCATAATGATCCACATAGGCTGTGAATGCATTGGTGTCTTGGCCTGGTTTCAAAGTAATCGGCTTGCCACCTGCAATATCTCTGGCATCCACCACACCGAAGGAATAGCATTGCTCCCAGCAAAAATACGCTCTATGCGAAGGGGATATCTTTGATGTATCCATCGTAACCCAAACTTTCACGGGAGTTGAGCTCACATTTTTCACATGGAGATTGATTTTTGCAACATCAACTTCCAAATCAAAATTGACCGGACCATTTGGAGTTTTGGTGAATTCTAAACTTTGCGAAAATACAGGAGACATACTCCCAAGGAAAATCGCAAAAAATAAGCTGAGAAAGTATCTATAATTTTTCATGTTTACTATGTGAAATTGTGGCACATTATGGGGAAAAACTACCGAAAACTTGGCTTAACAGCAAGTTTTTTTTATTTTGTGTGTGGCATTTCGGATAATTCACACCAAATGCAAAAGTACTCACTCACCATTCTCCTTCGGAGCATTTATGAGAACCATGTTCTTGTCTATTTCATTCATGTTTCTTTCGCTTTGCAGTATTTTAGAATCACATGCTCAAGACAATGTAAAGCAGGTGATTCCATCAGCTTCGATCAAGAATATCAAAGGTGAAAAGGTCAATTCCGCCACCATTACAAATGATGGAAAACCGATTCTTCTGAACTTTTGGGCCACATGGTGCAAACCATGCATTCAAGAATTAAGTAATCTTAGTTCACTTTATGATGATTGGAAAGAAGCAACAGGCGTGAAAATCGTAGCTGTTTCTGTGGATGATGTCCGTAATTCCGCAAAGGTTGCTCCTTTTGTTAATGGAAAACGCTGGGAGTATGAAGTATACCTCGATGAAAACGGTGATCTCAAAAGAGCAATGAATGTTAACAATGTGCCGCATTCATTTTTGATAGATGGAAATGGCAAAGTTGTATGGCAACATAATTCTTATGCCCCCGGCGATGAAGAGAAATTGTATGAAGTATTAAAGCAAGTTGCTGCCGGACAGGAAGTAACCGGACATTAATTGAAAATCAATAAGCCCATCGAATATACGATGGGCTTATTGTATTGGATTTATTTTTTCAAGGTCATATGAAATCACTTTTACTTTTAACATGCATTTGTTGTTTTTCTCTTCCTCTCTTGGCGCAAAATCAAAGTGATGGCACCATCGGAGGAAATTTTCAAATTGATGTTCAATCATATACACCGGATTCACTTATTGGTGCTCAAAATGTACCCGAAAAAGTCCGGTCCAATGCTTTCCTAAACCTTAATTATACGAAAGGTAATTTTAGTGCCGGTGTCCGTTATGAATCGTATTTGAAAGAAATTCTTGGTTTCTCACCAAATTGGGGAGGAAAGGAAGGAAATGCCGGAATTGGATATCGATATGCTCGATATACTAACGATGATTTTGATGTGACTATTGGTAACTTCTATGAGCAATTCGGGAATGGAATGATTCTCCGAACATATGAAGAAAGAGGATTAGGATTAGATAATGCACTCGATGGCGTTCGTGCGAAATTAACAATGGCTAAGGGTCTTCAAATAACAGGTGTATTTGGTAAGCAACGCTCATTCTTCAATGTTGGTCCCGGCATTGTTCGAGGAATTGACGGAGAATTATTGGTAGAGGATTTTCTTAAGAATTTCGGCGATAATGTTTCAATTCTTCCGGAAGGATGGAGACTCAGATTCGGTGGAGGTGTGGTCAGTAAATATGAACAGGATACAGATCCAACATTGAATCTTCCCGAGAATGTGCTAGCCTATAATACCCGCATGACATTCCAAGCAGATGGTTTTGCACTCGATGCTGAGTATGCGTATAAAATCAATGATCCAAAAACGACAAATGTAAATACATTCAATCCCGGTAGAGCTTTATATGTGAATGCATCATATTCAGCACCGGGGATTGGCATTAATGTATCATTGAAATCACTTGACAATATGGATTTTCGTTCGAGTCGTCGTTCGCAATTGACTGACCTCGTTTTGAATTATCTTCCTGCAGTCACAAAACAATATACTTATCGTTTGTTGACGCTGTATCCTTATGCAACTCAGCCTAATGGCGAGATTGGTGTTCAAGCTGATTTATTGTACACATTTCCAAAAGGTAGTTTCCTTGGCGGTAAATATGGTACTTCGATCAATATCAATTATGCAAGAGTTCATTCCATTGATTCTACAAGAAATTTGAGTGATTCGACTGCAATTGAAGGAAATCTATATAACACCAACTTTCTTTCTTTTGGACGCAGAGTATTTTTTGATGATATCAATGTTGAAATCCAGAAAAAATGGTCAAAAGATTTTAAGACCAATTTTGGTT
>JBIKKD010000247.1:0-2740 GCA_044360565.1 Kapaibacterium sp. (SeqCode) | reverse complement strand
ATCATTGGCGTGCCGGATACCCGTATTGCATTATCTAGAATTTCAAATGCATTCTATGATTTTCCCTCTAAGCAATTACGCATTTATGGCGTAACCGGAACGAATGGCAAAACATCCACGACATTCCTCTTGAAATCTGTTTTTGAAGCATCAGGCGAACCAACAGGACTGATAGGAACCACCGGAAATTATATCGGTGATGAAAGAATTGCCGCAACACATACCACACCCGAATCCCCACATCTTTGTCAATTGCTTTCCATGATGGTACGCAGAGGAATCAAAACGGTCTTCATGGAAGTCAGCTCTCATGCACTGGCATTGCATCGCGTTGAAGGAATTCGCTTCGCAGGCGCTATTTTCACAAATCTCACACATGATCATTTGGATTTTCATGGTTCGATGGAGCGATATGCACAAGCAAAGAAACATCTCTTTGACATATTGCCAAAAGAATCGATTGCAATTGCAATGGGAGATTCTCCCTATTCATATTTAATGCTCAGTGATTGCAAAGCTCGGGAACAATATCGAGTGGGAAGATCAAATGCCTTTGATGTTTCAATTGACTTGGAAAATCATTCTCTATCTGGCACATCATACAGACTTTCATTTGCAGGTTCAGTTCCTGAGTTTTATGTTTCAACCATTGATATCGTTTCCCCTCTCATCGGAAAATTCAATGTTGAAAATACAGCACTGGCAGCCTCATTTGCTCATCTCACCGGGATTGAAACCAAGACCATTCAATTTGCATTGCGAAGTGCGGAAGGTGCACCGGGGAGAATGCAGAAATTACGACTACCAAATGGAGCCTTGGTATTGGTTGATTATGCGCATACACCCGATGCATTAGAAAAATCACTTGCAACTTGCACATCATTGATCAATACCACGGGAAAAGGAAGACTGACTGTTGTGTTTGGATGTGGAGGAGACAGAGACAATGCTAAAAGGCCAATAATGGGAAAGATTGCATCTGAATTGGCAGATAGAATCATTATCACAGATGATAATCCGCGACATGAATCATCCGAGAAAATCATTAATGACATCAAGTTTGGCATTGATGAATCCAATTCTCAAAAAGTCATTTCCATTCCTGATAGATTACAAGCCATCAGTCATGCTTTGCAGTATTCTGAAGACAGAGAAATAATTATGATTGCAGGCAAGGGTCATGAAGAGTATCAAATCATCGGTAATGATATCTTACCTTTTAGTGATATGAATACAGTAAAATCTCTGATATCCACGATTTTCCTTTCACAGTCAGATAGTGAAGCACATGAATAATTTATTCTTTTTCATGGCGAGCTTGATTATGGTCTTTTCACTGTTTGGATTCAATCAACAAAGATCATATGCAACTTCATATGAAGATGATTCAGTGATGCAGGAAACCATGCTTGATATTCCTGATTCCCTCATTCAAGGAAAGGCATCATTTTATGGCTCTGAATTCAATGGTCGCAAAACCGCAAATGGTGAGATATATGATGAAACAGCATTGACTGCAGCACATCGCACTTTGCCATTTGGAACTGTTCTCCGCGTGACAAATCTTCGAAATGGACTGTCTGTCATAGTGCGAATCAATGATCGCGGACCATTTCATCCGGACAGAGTGATTGATCTCTCAAAAAATGCCGCAGAAGAAATTGATCTAATCACTTATGGCGTTACAGATATCGAAGCGGAAATTCTTGAACAATAATCAAATCAACATATGAATAAGTCAATACTGATAGTGTTTCTATTCGCATTTTTTCAAAATGCATCATCGCAGTATACTCCTTCCATCCTCCTTCCCGGTCATCAGGAAGAGAAATATGAGCTTTGTTCTCATGCACAAGGAATGCATCAAAAGATGAGTGAAAAGCCACTGGAATCCATCAATGAAATTGATGTATTGACTTATGATGTATTCATGGATTGGAGACTACCATTTTCCACGCCTGATTCCGTGCTTCCGAGTTATACCTATTCCGGAAAAAACGAATTGACTTTCATTCCACTCTCAAGCATTACAACAATAAAGCTTCATGCTGCTTCAATGACTATTGATTCAGTAACATTAGATGGAACGAAGCTTGCCCCCATTGCGATCATTCAGCCATCGAATGGAAATTGGAGCATAAATGTTCCGAGTGCTTTATCCGCAGATACGCATTCATTGCATATTTGGTATACCTATAAAGGTGATGCGAAGAAAGGATTCTACTATTATCCCAAAGGAATGTTTGTCCGAAAATTCCAAGGACTCGATTCCAATTTTGTCGAGGAAGACCTCGCATATGTGATGAATCAACCTGAAGATGCTCGCTATTGGATGCCATGCAATGATAGACCAGATGATAAAGCAAGAGCTCGAATCACGATTCGCGTTCCTTATGACTCCACGCTTAGTGACACAAACAATATACGCGTCACATCCAATGGTGATTTGACTGATCTGACAATTGGAAGAATGAATGGAATTCCATCCTACAGAGATTATACATTTTATGATACCACGCTCATTCCAACATATCTCATGGTTGTGAATGCATCACGATTCGTGGACTTTACCCTTTGGGCCAAAGTCCCTAATTCGAATGATTCCATTCCAATTTATAATTATGTTTGGAAAAAGGATTTTGATGGCACAAAAACAGATGGTAGTGAATATAATGCAAAACATGCTTTGAGTTTTACGCCTAGCATGATCACCGGCTATATTCCTTTATTTGGCAAATAT
>JBIKKD010000246.1:0-2743 GCA_044360565.1 Kapaibacterium sp. (SeqCode) | reverse complement strand
CCATCTACAACGATGTCGATATAATACGCTTTATTGAATAACAATGACTTGGGAAGTCCTTTCATTCCACCAAGAGCCAATTGGTATAAACCACCTTGATTTAATGTGATTGTATCGCGTTGTTCATAGAGAGGAATTCCACCTATTGGTGATTCATAAATCCCTGTGCGAAAAATATGTTTGCCTTCCAGTGGAGCCTTGCCGAATGCATCAGTCAATACACCCTGCACACTCAATGTACGGGGGATTTCCTGTGAAAAAGCAGAACTACTACCAAAGGCGCAAACAAGCATAGCAAATGCAAGTGCTAACATGGAGTTAGTATACTTCATACCAATAAACCTAAAATTGAAAAATGTATTATAGAATTTCTATTTACAAATTAATACAGAGCCGATTTCACGCTTTTGTGGATAATCGAACCACTAAACTAAAAAGTTTTCCACAAAATATATGCCATGAACTCAAAAAATGATAAGATTTACTCATTCTTAATACGAAATATACTACCCATTTTTTTTCACTATGGCGTTTTGTGCATTATTTAGTCATTTTTAATTAAATCAGTATAATTCTCTTTTTGAAACCCCAGTATGAAGACCGCATTTTGGTTATTTTCTCTAATATTCGCCATTCCAATACTACTTTGCGAATATCAAAAAACATGTATTCCTTTTTTAACATAAAAAAAGGCATCCAAAAATTTGGATGCCTTTCAGGTTAGTAGGAATGAGGATCGCTTATTCGCCTAAATATACATAGGCATACATTCTCTTTGAAACCGGACGATTATCAATGGAACTTGGGGAGCCGGTACCGATGGTGACATTGTGATTGTGGTTACCTGCTGATCCTATAGGTGCTGTGCCCCAATTATAGAAGCCATTATCATTTAAAGCAGATGAAGGCCTTGAACCAAATGACTGTGACTGATTTGCTAAGTCATCATTTTGAGTGAAAAACTCATGACTATGAGAACCATCTGTTGTAGTAGTTATAGTCGCCGCTTGAATATTGTTATTAGCCACGGTGAAATTATTTTGCCCATCATAAGTCAATCTGTCTGCATTTGCATGTTCAGCATAGAAATATTTATTGGACATATTTGGGAGCGTCCCACTGTATAAAGTGGAGGCAACCGTTTTAGCGGAGATATTTGAAATAGAAGCGATAGCTCGGCCATCCAATTTATACCAACCATCATGATCAGCATCCAGCTCTGAATACTTGACATCACCGGGGATATGTTTTCCAAATTTTGACATGGCAGCAATTGCAGTGGCAGTATATTCTTGTGTAAATGTTTCATCCACACCACCGACACTTGTATAAGTAGAACCACTGACTCCTGCGATGGGACTACATGAAGGATCAATCGACACAATTAATGTTTCGCTATTGGATGCAGCCGAGCCAGGAATAGAGGGACTTGTGATAAATAAAATGCCATTACCATTATAATAGAATTTTCCAATGACATCTACAGTGAAGGGAGCTACTTTTAGATCTGCAAGAAAATCTGTTGGTACTGTTGGCCAACCGGCACCACGACTAATTGTTTCAGTATATAAAATCGCATTATCAGACTTTCTTCTGATAGTATAAACAACGCTTGTTAATGTTGACAAATCAGAGTCCAATTCTTTATTGAAATTGGAATATGTTCCCGGAGTAACGGTTACCAAAGTCTTTGGAGGAATACATCCATCAGGAGATGGGATAACCGAAGTCGTTGTTCCACCACCAACACAAAATGCTGTTCCCGCCAAACAACTTTGACCATTTTTGGGATCTGCAGTTGCTTCATAGTGCGAATAACCTACCTCAACTGCTGTTTTAGACTGACCAAACATTGATGCACTGAATGCAATCAATATCAAAGAATATGCTAAATATTTCATACTATATGTTCCTTTATCTTGGATTCAATTGAAAAGAAAAAAATGAGATTAAGATTATTGCTGTGATGACGCTTGTGCATTCATCACCTCTAGTTGCTTATACACACCTTCATTATATCTATTTTTCAATTTCTCCACGAGAATCTGTCTAAATTCCGGATTCGAATCATAGGATTCAAAGAATGAACTACTGTATGATCCGCCTTGAATATCTTTGATCTTTGTTCTTGCAAGTTCAAAGGTATATTCGATGTCACTATCGCTCAAGAAATGAGATTCCAAGTTCTCAGCGACAGACATTACTTTCTTGATTTGCGGAGGAACCTGAGTTGACTTTTTCTTGGTATGAATCACATTTTTTTGAACCGGCTCATTAAGCATTGATTCAGCCTCTGCACCAATAACCTTTTTGATATTGTCTGCATATTCAGGATCAAGCTTTGCAATCACTGTATTCATGCCACAAACTATTTTCTTCAGCATTGCGATTTGATCTTCCTGTTTTGCATTGATTTCATTTTGTCTTTCAAGTTCTTTTGACATTGCAGAGCCATTCAAGCCAACAGCAACATTGATTTCTGAAATTGGAGCTTTTGAAGCTGACCATGCAACACCAACGATTCGCTTATAGTCTTCAGAATTCATGTTTTCAGGTGACACTGCGATACCCATACCCATATTATTGCCATCAGGAAGGATATAATCGCCGAGTTTCACTGTACCGGACACTGTAACAGGTACTTGGCCAAGGAATGCAACTTTTTCAAAATCAGCAACATTGTGTGATGGTTTTGCATTTCCAAGAACAATAGGTTGCTTTGAAATGACCATCAATTGTGTTG
>JBIKKD010000245.1:0-2747 GCA_044360565.1 Kapaibacterium sp. (SeqCode) | reverse complement strand
GATTGGAAACAAACATCCATCATTTTAGGAATATCTCTCAGATGGGGAATGGGTGCGGTCAAGGAAGAAGTTATCAGAAGAGCAGAATTAATTGATACCATTGAAATACAGGTTAATGAAAGAATAGGATCGGTCATCATCGAAGGACAAAAAAAAAGTACCAAGAATATAGAGGAATTTGAAACCCATAAAGTTGTCACTGAAATGACTGAAAGAATTGACACATTGAAAATCGGTTTGCCACCAAAACAATCACCTAATTCCGCCATCAGTGTTTTTACATCAAAGAATGAAGAAGAAGAGTTAGAAACTATAAGGGTTGAGGGACAATTGGTAACGGAAGCATTTCCCATTTTGCCAATGGTTTTTTTCTCTGAATCAGATGGCTCATTACATTCACGGTATAAACAATTGAGAACAATCGAAGGCTTTTCATCAGATGACTTGATGCCTTTGATTACAGAACATCACAAAGAGATTCTTAATATTATAGGTGAACGATTAAGCAAGAATACTGAGTCTAGCATAAGATTGCGCGGATTTAGCGATCCAACAACAGAAAAATCTGATTGCGATTTAGCGAGAAGAAGAGTAGAGACTATTCAAGAATACCTCACCAATGTATGGAGTATAGATAGAAATAGGATCGCATTAGATATTGAAAGAAGATCATGTGCTCCGGAGAATCCAACATTGAGTAGGAATGCACAAGGATATGAAGAAAATCGAAGAGTAGAAATATCATCAGAAAACAAAGACATTCTAGCACCCGTCATAAGATCACGATATGTTGAATTGACTGATTATTCACCCAAAGAATATTATGTCAATACTCGAGAAACAGTAGTTGAGGAATTGAATCATTGGAAAATTTCCGAAACGCTTCGAGATTCATTGCTCACAGTGAATGAGGGAATGCAATTGCCTGAATGGAATAAGATTTCTATTTCAAAAGAACATGCAAGATTGATGCAACAAATGGGAAAACAAAATGTGAAAGTGTCTTTGTTCATCCAAGATCGAGATGGTGAAATTGGAAATACTGAACTTGAGATTCCCATACAAAGAGATACGACCAATTATGCCATACAGCGATTATCACTCATGCATTTTCCCGTGCAACAATCAACTCTTGATAAGCAAGGGAGAGATGCGATTGATGAATTTGTAAAAAACTTGGAAGACAATGCCTCGATAAGCATCAAAGGGTATAGTGATAATCTGGGTAATGCCCAATCAAATATGGAGCTGTCAAAAGAAAGAGCAGAAACAGTCTACAAATATATACGAAGCATTAAACCTAAGTCGAATTTCATCGAAGTTGTTGGTCTCGGGTCTACTGCATTGCCACCGGGAATACGATCACATGAATTACCCGAGAGTAGATTTCTCAGTAGAACCGTTCAAATTGAAATCATCAGAACATGGAAGAATCTCGAATGAGTGAAATCAGACTCACGCAATTTAGTCATGGTGCAGGATGTGGATGTAAAATATCACCATCAATACTTGATGCCATTTTGCATACAAATGAAGCTTTGCCACATACCGGAAATCTCATTGTAGGAAATAGCTCTCGCGATGATGCCGCAGTATATGATATGGGAAATGGAACTGCCCTCATCAGTACAACAGACTTCTTCATGCCAATCGTTGATGATGCATATGAGTTTGGAAAAATAGCATCTGCAAATGCAATCAGTGATGTCTATGCCATGGGTGGAACACCAATTCTTGCCATTGCAATATTGGGTTGGCCCATAGATAAGTTGGCTCCAGAAATTGCACGCAAAGTCATTGAAGGTAGTAGAGTCATGTGTGCCGAAGCAGGAATTGCATTGGCCGGTGGACATTCCATTGATTCTCCCGAGCCGATTTTTGGACTTGCAGTCAATGGTATTGTTCCAATCAATCAACTCAAACAAAATACCGGTGCGAAGCCGGGTGATCTATTGTATTTGACAAAACCACTTGGCATTGGCATTCTCACCACGGCTGAGAAGAAATCTTTGCTTCAGGAAAAGCATGTTCATCTTGCTGCAACATGGATGATGAAATTGAATTCAATTGGAAAAGAACTTTCCTTGATTGATGGAGTTCATGCATTGACTGATGTGACGGGATTTGGCTTATTCGGTCATCTCATTGAAATGTGTGAAGGAAGTAATGTGCATGCTGAACTTATGATGGAACATATCCCATTGCTTGATTCAGTGATGGAATATGCCGAAATGAATTCGATTCCCGGTGGCACGCATCGGAATTGGAAGAGTTATGGACATAAGATTGGAGATGTAACTGATGCAATCAAACATATACTTGCGGATCCACAAACCAGTGGAGGATTATTGATTGCAGTTGATCCAAAGGAAGCATATAAAGTTGAAGAAATTCTCAAGAGTCATGTGGAGGAAGGAATGATAAAACCAATCGGAAGATGTATTGAACAGAATGAACAATTGCACAGAGTGAGTGTACAATGACCGAAGAAAATCAAACGACAAATACAGAATCAAACATAGACTTAAAAGATATTGTGATTGGAATAGCGATTGCAATCTTCATGGCATTATTCATTCGCATCATGATTGGTGAAGTATTGCATGTTCCAAGCAATAGCATGGAACCTTCTTTATTGATTGGTGATAATCTGCTTGTTTCAAAGATCACCTATGCGATTGGTCCCTCCGGAGATTTCATGGGTATGAAGTTGCCGGATCAAGCGAGAATATGGTTTTCAAAACCAA
>JBIKKD010000244.1:0-2749 GCA_044360565.1 Kapaibacterium sp. (SeqCode) | reverse complement strand
CCGGCTGGCTTTTTGGAGTACACATGGTTGCTGGTTTATTGATTGGTGCATTGATCACAGGTGTGATGATGGCAATCTCAATGGCAAATTCCGGTGGTGCATGGGATAATGCGAAGAAATACATTGAAACAGGTCAATTGGGTGGCAAGGGTTCAGATACCCATAAAGCTGCAGTTGTAGGCGATACAGTTGGTGATCCATTCAAGGATACATCAGGACCTTCGCTGAATATTCTCATCAAATTGATGGCGATTATTTCATTGGTTTTTGTTCCTTTCTTCGTTAAGAATGGTGGTATTTTGCTCAATATGTTTGGCTTGGGTCAACATTGATGCAATAATGCTCACAGAAAATTGCATATCGCCGCCCTCAAAGTCCAGAGCTTTGTCGGCGGCTTTTTTTTCATGCATGAATTCCCCCATTGCATGAATCATCATTGCATCAATCTTGGGACAATCGCAATGCAAAATCATTCGGGGATTTTTCAATCACAATCATAGAGAGAGAATTCTATGGATTTGACCCACATACTGCTTCTGCTCCTTTTATTCATGGGAGCTTATTCCATTTGGTATTCAAATAGAACATCAAATCAACAACAGTCCGGTGAGAGTGTTGACAAACTCATCAAGCTCGATGCGGATATCTCACGAATGGATCCACTAATCCGAGAAGAATTTGGAAGAAATCGCGAAGAGAATCAGCGCGCTCTTCGTGAATCAAGAGAAGAACAACAAATGGCACTCATGAATTTTGAACGAAGATTGTCCGAGAGTGCTCGTGAATTGAATGAGATGCAAAGACAGAAGTTTGAAGATTTGGTTTCCAAGCAAGAGAATATTCGCAAAAATGCCGATGAAAAACTCTCCGAGATTCGAGATACAATGGAAATCAAGCTGAGAAATCTACAAGAAGACAATGCAAAACAACTTGATGAAATGCGGAAAACAGTCGATGAAAAATTACAAGAAGGATTAGAGCAAAGATTCAATCAATCATTCAAATTGATCAGTGACAGACTTGAACAAGTGCATAAAGGACTCGGCGAAATGCAAGGACTGGCCAATGGAGTCGGCGATTTGAAGAAAGTACTCAGCAATGTAAAAACAAGAGGTATCGTCGGTGAAATTCAACTCAGAAATCTGCTTGAAGAATTTCTAACAAGAGATCAATTTGAAGAAAATGTTATCGTAAAACCGGGTACTCAGGAGCGTGTGGAATTCGTTGTTAAACTACCGAACAAGAATCAAGGTGGAGAAGATATTCTTGTGCCAATTGATTCGAAATTTCCGATTGAAGTCTATGAGCGATTGATTGATGCATATAATGCTGTTGGTACAATTCCACAAAAGGAATTGGATGCGGCAAGAAAAGCTTTTGCCGATGTTGTAAAAGAAAATGCAAAAACCATTTCCTCAAAATATATCAATCCTCCGGTCACGACAGATTTTGCAGTGATGTTTGTTCCAACAGAAGGACTTTATGCCGAGATTCTTCATCTACCGGGTTTGTCAGAAATTCTAAGAAAGGAATATCAAATCATTATAGTTGGTCCAACAAATCTTGTTGCATATTTGAGCAGTTTGCAAATGGGCTTCAGAACATTGGCAATTGAAAAGAGATCAAGTGAAGTGTGGCAATTGCTCGGTGCCGTGAAAAATGAATTCGGCAAATTTGGAGTCGTGCTTGAAGCCACAAGACGCAAATTGGAATTAGCTGCAAATGAGATAGACAAAGCAGGTGTGCGCTCAAGAGCGATAGAGAAGAAACTTCGGGATGTACAGGAATTACCCACTGGTCAAAGTCAAGACATTCTGCAATTGCCTGCTTTTGGAGAGATCGATGAGTTAGATACGGATTTGCCTCAAGCGGATTCCGAAGATCAAGAGTAATTTGCTGTTAACCAACATGGCGAGGCATTGGTCTCGCCATTGTTTTTCACGGTGTTTTTTCTCCTAATCTGTGTAATTTGCCAATCCTAATTTTCTATCGAAACCATGGAACAACAGAATATCATCATACAAAGAGCAAAAACGCTCGACATCTTGCATTCTTCAGCCGAGAGATTGAAGAAGAAGCAGGGGTCTGTGATATTTCTTTCCGGGGAAACAGGCTTTGGGAAAACCACATTATTGAGAGTATTTGAAGATGCTTCCCAAAAACAAGATAAAGCGCTTGTTTCGATGGCAGCATGTCAAGCACCTGTGGGCACAATGCAAGTGGGGATGCTCCAACCACTCGGACCATTTTTGCGATTGATTGAAGAGTTGAAATCCTCAGAATCGGTAATGACGCCGAAGAAAAAATTGGCAATCAATATCGGTATGACATTGCTCACTTCCGTACCGTATTTCGGTGATTTGGTTGATGCGGTAAAAGAAATTAATCGTGATGTTCAACTGTACAAAAATGAGAAAGAGAAGACGGAAGGTAAAAAAGATGAGCTAGATAAAAAGGATTTATATCTGGAATTTTTTAAAACATTGTCTGAATGGTCCAGTAAAAGTCCTTTGATCCTCATCCTTGATGACATGCATTGGTGTGATGCAGAATCGGCATTGCTTATTGAAAAACTTATTGAGAAGATCGATTCACTTCCCATTTTGCTTGTCATTGCATATCGTAGAAGCATTGCCGAAGAAACACTGTCTCCTTTGCTCAGTGTATTACGAACAGTCAAAGATGATGGCAAATCATATCGTTATTGCGAAGTGGAAGCATTTTCCAAATCAGAGGTTCATGAATTATG
>JBIKKD010000243.1:0-2756 GCA_044360565.1 Kapaibacterium sp. (SeqCode) | reverse complement strand
TCAATCCCAATAGTGGATTCCCTTGTGCTATTCCAATGCCGGCCAATTGTTCGTATAAGAAAGGGACATCCCATCCACCCAAATAAATGAGTGCCATCAAGCAAGAAGCTGTAAACATGTTCACATATTCAGCAAGATAGAAAAGGCCGAATTTCATTCCGCTATACTCTGTATGATAACCACCAACAAGTTCGGGTTCTGCTTCAGGCAAATCAAAAGGAGCACGGTTGGTTTCTGCAAATGCCGCAACCAAGAAAATCAAAAAGCCAAGCGGTTGAAAAATTATATTCCATTTTCCACCTGATTGCGCCTTTACGATTTCAACTAAATCAAGTGAACCGGAAATCATCAAGGCACCGATAAGTGCAAGACCCATGGATAATTCATAAGAAATCATCTGAGCCGCTGAACGAAGTCCACCAAGCAAAGAATACTTGTTATTGGAAGACCAACCGGCAAGGGTGATGCCATATACACCAATTGAAGACATCGCGAGAATATACAAAATGCCGATATCAATGCCCGGTGCAACGGCCATGATATTTGCGCCATTCACATAGTACTCACCAAATGGAATCACGGCATAAGCTGCCATTGCAACAGTCATCGAAATTAGTGGTGCAATGAGATGATATCGTTTGTCAACCATTGCGGGAACAATGTCTTCCTTTGTCCAAAGCTTGAACACATCGGCAAATGATTGAAATAAACCGAGAGGACCCACGCGATTTGGACCAATACGATTTTGCATCCAAGCAGAGATCTTGCGTTCGAAGTACACAAGATATGCCGCTATGACAAGCAGTCCATTGACTATGATGAAAAGCTTGGCGCCAATTATTAATGCGCCGACAGGGATGGCATCCATCTATTACCTGTAAGTAAATGAGTGCAACATTACACTTGGGGTTTCAAAACATGCGATACATAAATCACAGCTTTGGCTTCTTTTTCAGAAGCTTTATCCAATCTCAAACCTTGATTCTCTTCGAGTGATGCATAATTCATGCCTTTGAAATGCTGATTATGCAATGATATGTCATTGAATACATCTTCTGCAGAAGTGAACTTCATGGCATGACCACATGCCTCTGAAATTCCTGTCAAAATCTTCCATGTCGGACGGGAATTGCGTCTTTCGCCTTGGGTCCAACGATCATTGAAAGCACCTAATTTGTCCCAACGACTCATCTTCATTCCCATGTGACGCTCATTCTCTTTTGTAGTCACGGCAGGCTCAATGATTTGAACTCGGCGATCAACATTCGTGAATGTTCCTTCTACTTCAGCATATGTTGATGCAGGAAGAACAATCGATGCATTCTGTGTGGTCGCATTATGATTGCTCGCTATGGCAATGATATGCTCAACCGAAGAGGCATTAGCTCCAAATTCAGCATGACCTACAATATCTTCCTGAACTGCAATGATCACTTTCACTTGATGTTTTGCAATACGCTGTGCAAGATTATCTGCATTCACACCATGATCTTGTGGTCTCAAGCCCAATGCAATAGCACCGGCATGATTCGGAGTGCGATCTGCAAGACGCAAGAATTCATCTGCAAATATTGGGTCACGATGTTCAAGGAAATCGATATTGTGAGTTTTGACAGTCTCACGGGCGAACTTCACGGTGGCGTGAATATCTTCATTGGTTCCGCGAGCTGAGCCAATAATCATGATTTCTGATGGCTTATATGCTTTCAAAATGTCGGCACAAGATTCCAAGGCTGATTTCCAATCACTTGATTTACCCTTAATTGCGGGCTCAATAACACGATTGTCATTCACATAAGGATATTGTTCAAGTCTTCCGGCATCACACATCCAATATTCATTGACATGCATATTAGTTCTTGGCTCTATGCGCTGAAGCTCATTGTCACGAATACCCAATTTTACATTGCAACCTCTCGCGCAACCGGGACAGACTGAATTTGTGAAACTCATTTCCCATACGCGTGAATGGAAGCGGAAGTCAATGCTTGTCAAGGCTCCTACCGGACAAATGTCAATCACATTCATGGAATATGGACTATCAAACTCCATTCCGGGGAATGTTTGAATGGTGACATGATCACCGCGTTGTACGAAAGTAAGAGCTGGTTGCTTGGCTATTTCATCTGCAAAGCGAATGCAACGAGAACATGAAATGCAACGCTCACCGTCGAATAGTACATTGGGTCCCAAAGGAACGCGTTTATCTTTATGATTTTTTTGTTCAATGAATCTGGATTTTCCATTGGAATGCATGAAAGCATATTCCTGCAACTTGCATTGACCTGCTTCATCGCAAATAGGACAGTCCAATGGATGATTGATGAGCAAGAACTCCATAATTGCATGCTGGGCATGCTCGGTTCTTTGACCTTCAGTGTCAATCACCATGCCATCAGCAACAGGAGTTGCGCATGCAATGCTGAGTTTCGGACCCCATTGAATGGCAACTTTACCATCCGAATCTATCTCCGGTTGGCCATCAGGACTCTTTTTGGGGAATCCGACATTGACCAAACACATTCTGCAGTTTCCGGCAACACTTAAGCCCGGATGCCAACAAAAATGAGGTATGGTCTTTTCGGCAAGCAATGCAGCTTCAATGATTGTGGCTCCTGCGGCCGCTTCTATTCTCTGTCCATCAATGATGATCTGAGGCATAATCTCATGCTCCAAGTACGGGTCTCAGTTTGTTCAATACTGATAAAAGGTTGATCTCCAAGGAGATATGCACAAAACAAAAGAATTCTTAAGGC
>JBIKKD010000049.1:0-8834 GCA_044360565.1 Kapaibacterium sp. (SeqCode) | reverse complement strand
GTTTTACATAAGGTTTGCAATAGTTCGAATGACATATATACTCCAAAGTTATTCACACAAAGTTAGGGAAAAGAGAGGGTACTTTACCAAGACTTAACATTGGCGTAACATACAGGTTATATCACGACGGTAGTTTTGCAGTGTTCTAGTGTGTGTTGTACCATTTTCGATTATTCTACAAATGCGAAATCGTTTTCAAGTCCTATTTTTCATGCTCTTCACGGGAATTGCATGTATGATGTCGGCAAATGTCCGGGCCCAAGACGGCATAATTTCCGGTAATGTGAAAGATGCCGAAACCGGCGAACCCATGCGCAGTGTGACTGTGCGCCTGAAAGACACCAAAAAAGGTGCTTTTTCAGATGTGAAAGGGAAGTATACCATCAAAGCGGTTGCTCCGGGCACATATACCATCATATTCACATCTGTCGGCTATTCCGCAAAAACCATTGGTTCAGTGATCGTAACTGCTGGTCAAACAACTACTATTAATGCTTCAATGTCACCGGAATCAAAAAAGACTGAAGATGTGGTGATTGAAGCACGCCGTTCCAATGAATCGCAATCCACTATTCTTGCTCAGAGAAAAAATGCAGCACAAGTGAGTGATGGGGTTTCAAAAGAAGAAATCTCCAAAACTCCCGATGGTGATGCAGGTCAAGCATTGAAGCGCGTTTCAGGCGTAACCCTCGTTGGCGACAAATTCGTATATGTTCGCGGCGTGAGTGATCGCTATAATAATACCACATTGAATGGTGCAGGTTTGGCCACAACCGAACCCGATAAGCGCTCATTTGCTTTTGACATGTTCCCATCAGAATTCTTGCAAAGCGCAAATGTTGCCAAATCATTCACACCGGATTTACCCGGAAATTTTGTGGGTGGTTTAGTACAATTGAATACAGTCGATTTTCCTGATGGATTTTCATTGAAGGCATCGATTTCAAGCGCATTCAATACAAATACAACCCTCAGAGACAATGCATTTTTGAGCACCCCCGGAAGTTCATCCGATTGGCTTGGAATTGACGATGGCATGAGATCGCTTCCTTCAAGCGCACCGTCCAATAGAGCTGAGACTGACAGATTGATTCGTGATGCATATGCCGGAAAGCAAGATGCACAAGAAAGACTTCAACAATTTGGTCGTGATTTGAAATCAGATTCTTGGAAAAGAGATTCCGCTTCAGCGAATCCGAATACCAGCGTGAATTTGGCATATACAGACATCTTCGAAGTTGGTGGCAATGAACTCGGTGTGATTGCATCACTTTCTCATGGAAATTCCTATGCGATCAAATCAGCAACAGACCGAAATACATTGCTAGGTGATGGTTCATATGAACGCAAGAGTAGCGGCTCCGTTTCAAATAGATCAGCCGGTATTGGCGGATTGATGAATGTGTCCTATAAAATTGGAACAACAAATTCCATCAGTTTCAAGAATATCTATAATCGCTCCATCGATGATGAAACTCTATTTCTTCAGGGAGCCGATTCAACACAAGGGATTGACTTCAGACAATTCAGTGCTCAATTCGTACAGAAAGAATTAATCTCGACACAAGTGAGTGGCGAGCATACATTGCCTTTGAACAATATGTTACTTGATTGGAGATATGGATATTCTCAATCAGAAAGAGATGAACCTGACTTCAGAAGACTCCGTTATTCACGCCAATCAACTTCACCAGATGCACCATTTATCGCAGATGTGCAACCATTGGGCGATGGCACCCTTGCAGGACGATTCTTCTCTAATCTCACAGACAAAGTAAATGGTGGATCATTCAATCTTACCATTCCAATTACTGCAGAACTCAAAGTGAAAACAGGAGCTCTGATGGAAACACGCGATCGTGGTTTCTCGGCTAGATCTTTCACACTTGCATCAAATGATCCAAATGGCTTATTGGGTACAGATTTTTATGCAGCTTCTCCGGATAAATTGTTCAGCGCACAAAATTTCGATTTGCGCGGTGACACATTGTATATGCGTGAAGACTCCAAGCCAAGCGATGGATATTCAGGAACAGAAAGTCTCTATGCTGGTTATGCAATGATCGATTCGCCATTTGAAATTGGATCAGAGCAATTCCGCGTGATTACTGGTTTGCGCGTGGAAGACAATACAATCAATCTCAATGGATTTTTCTCCAATGGTCAAATCGCTACAGTTGATTATCACACATTCGATTTTCTTCCTGCATTAAATCTCATTTATAAAATGAATGAGACAACAAATATCAGAGCATCTGCTTCACAAACACTCACTCGTCCAACATTCCGTGAACTAGCTCCATTTGAATTTTACAACTTCAATGAGCTTGTGAATGTTCGTGGAAATACAAAACTTAATCGCACTCAAGTTGAAAATTATGATCTGCGCTTTGAAACATTCATGGGTCCCGGCGAAGTATTCTCAGTCAGTGGTTTCTACAAGAATTTCAGAAATCCGATTGAAGAAACATTGAGTGGTGAAACAGGCGGTAAGCCCGATAGAACTTGGGAAAATGGTGGCGCGGTTCGTGATTCACTCGGCAATATCATCAAAGATGGATCAGCGAATAATTATGGTGTGGAATTCGAATTCAGAAAAGGACTCGGTTTCCTCGGTTCAATGTTCTCCAATTTCATGTTCGGAACAAATGTAACGCTCATCAATTCAGAGATCACAATCAGTCAAGGGAATTCAGAAGAGACAAGACCAATGTGGGGACAATCTCCATATTCAGTAAATGCATCTTTGTTCTATATGAATCCAGAAACAGGAACATCTGTCAATATCGCATATAATAGAGCCGGTAGACGTATTGTGTCTGTAGCACAATTGGGTCGATTCCCCGGTCTTGAACGCGATGGCAAAACACCACATTGGTATGAAGAACCAAGAGATCTCTTAGATCTTTCAGTATCACAAACAGTTTCTTCCATGTTTGATGTGAAACTTTCAGTACGCGATCTTCTCAATCAAACTTTGTACTGGAAACAAGGCGATAATACAGTTCAATCAAATGTGTTTGGAACCACATTCTCTTTGAGCATAGCATATAAGTGGCAATAAAGAAATAATCATTCACTTTTTATACAAAAGGCCATGAAACACATAACTTCCCTATTTCTGGCAATCTTGGCATTGTCAATGCAGCTTTGGGCACAAAACCCGAGGATCATTTCACCGGGTGGTGCTGCATTTGAAATATATAGAGCAGGTAGCTCTAATGATTTGGTGTGGGATACAACCACAACAACTCTTGGTCAGAGATTCAAATTTCAATTTGGAACAACTCCATCAGGTCCTTGGACTGACTTGCCAGGTGCTACCAATGTTTTGGATAGTAATGCAAATTCATCCAATAGAAGAGGAAGATTCAATGGAGGCTTTAGAGCTCCATCTGTTCCAACTTTGACAGGTTATGTGAGAATGGTTTTACTTTCTGACACAACAAGATTTGGTGTAAGCACAAATCCGATTGTGATAGAGAGACCAACTCCTACAAGAGTGGACTCAGTCATTACCGGTACGATAACAAACAATGTATTCCTTTCAAATCGAAAAATATACGGTTTAAAAGGCTTTGTACATGTAGTTTCACCGGCTGTCTTGACAATTCAAGCAGGGACAATCCTAGTAGGTGATACAGTGGGTGTGAACTCTGCGCTTGTGATTAATCGTGGTGCAAAGATCATTGCAAATGGAACTCCAACATTGCCTATCGTCATGACTTCATCTGCACCTCCGGGTGAAAGAAGAGCAGGCGATTGGGGCGGTCTTTTGATTTATGGCAAAGCACGCATCAATAATCCGGGTGGAGAGGCCGCGCAAGAAGGGGGAGTCGCAGATCCAAATGATAAAACCAAGTGGTATTATGGTGGAACTGACGATAATGACAATAGCGGATCTCTGCAATATGTTCGTGTAGAATTTGCAGGTATATCAGTTCAACCAAATCAGGAATTGAATAGTATCACGATGGGTGGTGTCGGTCGTGGCACAACCATGCGATATATACAAGTAAGTTATGCGAATGATGATGCTTATGAATGGTTTGGTGGTAATGTTGATGGTAAATATTTGATTTCCGTTGGCGCATTGGATGATGACTTTGATACTGATAATGGATTCAGTGGAAGAATTCAATATGGTATTGTTCAGCGATATACAACAAGAGCAGATCAATCTACCTCTCAAGCATTTGAGGCGGACAATGATGCCACTGCAACATTCAATAGTCCATTGTCTTCTGCAATCTTTTCAAATATCACAGCCATTGGTCCTTTGGCCGATACATCCTTCACTCCGAATTCAAGATTCGGTGCAGGTGCTCAAATTCGTAGAAATTCTCGTCAATCGATATATAATTCGGTATTCTTAGGTTGGCCTCGTGGAATTGAAATTGCACAAACACCAACCATGAATGCAGCGAATTCAGATTCATTACATGTCCGCTATTGTGCATGGTATGGCATAAAGGGTTCATGGCTCAACTTGGCCGGTGGAACTCCTCCACAAGGAATGGACGCAAATTGGATTACAAAAGGACCTTATAATAATCTTCTTGAAAAAGGTAGTCCTTCTGCAGCAAGACTTGAAAACCCTTTCTCTGATGTAACCTTCAATCCTGCATTGCAAGCAAATTCACCTTTGTTGACAGGTGCTAACTTCACCAGAAATGGTGTCATCGCTATTGATGATTCATTCTTTGATAAAGTTGATTTCAGAGGTGCAATGGGCACTACTCGCTGGGATCTTCCATGGGCTAATTATAATCCAATCAATACTGAGTATAAAGCTCAAGAGCCACCAAAGCCAAGAATCACATCACCCGGTGGAACTGCAGGTGAAACATATCGTGCAGGTACTTCATATGACATTCGTTGGGATACAACAACTACAAAACTCGGTGCGATTTACAAGTTCCAATTTTCACAATCTAAGAATGGACCTTGGACAGATTTGGCAGGCGCTACAAGTGTAAAAGACAGTAATGTCAATAGCACTTTCAGAAGAGGTCAATTTGTTGGTGGATTCCGTGCACCTGGTATTGAAACTGCAACTGGCTTTCTCCGCATGGTGGAGATTGCAGACACAAACATGAATGGTGTTTCAACCAATCCTATCATCATTCAGCGTCCACTTCCAACAAAGGTTGATTCAGTATTGTCGGGAACAATCAATACGAATGTGACATTGTCCAATCAAAAAATTTATGGTCTCCGTGGTTTTGTTCATGTTGTTGAACCGGCTGTGTTGACAATTCAACCAGGAACAATCATTGTAGGTGATACAGTTGGCAAGAATTCTGCGATGGTCATTAATCGTGGTGCAAAATTGATTGCAAATGGTACTCCGCAATTACCTATTGTATTTACCTCATCCGCACCTCCGGGTCAGCGTCGTGCAGGTGATTGGGGTGGATTGTTGATTTACGGAAAAGCACGCATCAATAATCCCGGTGGTGAGGCCGCTCAAGAAGGTGGCGTTGCAGATCAAAATGATAAAACCAAGTGGTATTATGGCGGTACAGATGATAATGACAATAGCGGTTCATTGAAATATGTTCGCGTTGAATTTGGTGGTATCGCTCTTCAGCCTAATCAAGAATTGAATGGAATCACATTGGGTGGTGTTGGTCGCGGAACTACTTTTGAACGCATCCAAGTAAGCTATGCAAATGATGATGCATTCGAATGGTTTGGTGGTTCAGTGGATGGGAAATATCTTATTTCCACTGCCGCTCTTGATGATGATTTCGATACAGATAATGGATTCAGTGGTCGCATTCAATTTGGTATTGTCCAAAGATTCAAAACAAGAGCTGATGTTTCCACATCACAAGCATTTGAAGCTGATAATGATGCAACTGCAACATATAATGCTCCATTGTCATCCTCAATCTTCTCAAATATCACGGCGATTGGTCCTGTAAACGACACTTCCATTACTCCAAACTCTCGTTTTGGTGCCGGTGCTCAAATTCGTAGAAATTCTCGTCTAGCAATCTATAATTCTGTATTTGTCGGTTGGCCTCGTGGTATTGAAATAGCACAAGTTCCAACAATGAATGCCGCTAATGTGGATTCCGTACATGTGCGAAATACTGCATGGTATGGCGTTAAAGGAACATGGATGAACTTGGCAGGTGGAACTGCACCCGCCGGAATGGATGCAAATTGGATTAGCAAAGCGCCGTATTCCAATAGCGTCGAAAGAGGAAATATAGCAGCTGCAATGATTGAAAATGCATTCAGCGAAGATGCAACATTCAATCCTGCTTTGAAGACAGGGTCACCACTATTGATAGGCGCGACATTCACAAAGAATGGAGTAGTCTCAATTGATGATGCATTCTTCACGAAGGTTGATTATCGTGGTGCCATGAATACAGAAAGATGGGACTTGCCATGGGCAAACTATGATCCTATCAATACAACATATAAAGCACAAGAACCTGTTAAGCCTAGAATTACATCACCTGGTGGTGCAACAGGTGAAACATATCGTGCTGGTATTTCATATGATTTGAAATGGGATACTACTACAACGACTCTTGGTGCAAACTATAAGTTCCAATATGGTACAAGCAAAACAGGTCCATGGACTGATTTGACCGGTGCAACTAATGTGAAAGATAGCAATGTGAGTTCGACATTCCGTCGCGGTCAATATACAGGTGGTTTCAGAGCTCCATCTATTGAAACTTCAACTTTCTATTTGAGAATGGTAAATCTTGCAGATACAAATCTTGCAGGTGTTTCAACAAATCCTGTTTCAATTGAACGACCACTTCCAACAAGTGTGGATTCAGTATTGTCAGGTACAATTACATCAAATGTGTTTTTGTCAAATACAAAGATCTATGGTCTTCGTGGATTTGTGCATGTGGTATCTCCTGCTACACTTACCATTCAACCCGGAACCGTCATTGTTGGTGATACAGTAGGTAAAAACTCTGCTCTTATCATCAACCGTGGTGCAAAGATCAATGCAAACGGTACACCGCAACTTCCAATCGTTTTCACAAGCTCTGCTCCTGCAGGACAAAGAAGATCAGGCGACTGGGGTGGACTCTTGATATTTGGTCGTGCTAAGATCAATAATCCAGGATTTGAAGCCGCACAAGAAGGTGGTGTTGCAGATCCAAATGATAAGTCCAAGTGGTATTATGGTGGTACATTCGAAGATGACAATAGTGGTGTTCTCCGTTATGTGCGAGTTGAATTCGGTGGTATTGCTCTTCAGCCAAATCAGGAATTGAATGGTCTAACTTTGGGCGGCGTAGGTAAAGGTACTACCATCGAGAATGTCCAAGTTAGCTATGCAAATGATGATGGAATCGAATGGTTTGGTGGAAATGTAAACGCTAAGCGCTTGATCGTTGTGAATTCACTCGATGATGATTTTGATACTGACAATGGTTTCAGTGGTAAAATACAATTCGCGGTTTCACAAAGATTCAAGGCAAGAGCCGATCAATCAACATCACAAGCATTTGAATCAGACAATGATGCAACTGCAACATTCAATCTCCCAAATACAACTGCAATCTTCTCAAATGTAACCGCAATCGGTCCATTGTCTGATGTAACAGCAACTCCAAATTCACGATTCGGTGCTGCAGCGCAGATCAGAAGAAATTCTCGTCAGTCAATTTACAATTCAGTATTCATGGGCTGGCCGAGAGGTTTGGAAATTGCTCAAGTGCCAACAATGAATGCCGCTCTTTCAGATTCATTGCAAATTCGCAATAGCATGTGGTTTGGTGTTAAGAATACATGGATGAATACAGCAGGTGGTACAGCTCCTTCAGGATTTGATGCCAATTGGATTGCGAAAACAGAATTCGGTAATTCTCTTGACAAAGACAATTCAAATGGTGCCATGCTTGAAAATCCATATGCAGAAGATGCTACATTCAATGCATTACCAAAAGCAGGTTCTCCTGTTTTGACCGGTGCATCATTCACAAAGAATGGTCCTGTGTCAATTGATGATTCATACTTTGAAAAAGTAGCATTCAAAGGTGCATTCGGTACAGATCGCTGGGATTTGCCATGGGCTAATTATGATCCCGTGAATACCAATTATAAAGCACAAACACCTAAAGCACCATTGACTATTCTCACTCCCGGTGGTAAAACAGGTGAAACATATCGTGCAGGTTGGTCTTATGATATCAGCTGGGACACAACAGCATCACCAATCGGTTCACGCTATAAATTCCAATTTGGTACATCAGTCACAGGTCCTTGGTCTGACTTGGCCGGTGCGACAAATGTGATTGATAGTACAACAGGAAGCTTCCGTCGCGGACAATATCGTGGTGGATTCAGAGCACCTGCGCTACCTACAACAAGTGGTTATTTGAGAATGGTATTATTGTCTGATACAACAACCACAGCAATTACAACAAACCCATTCACAATCGAGCGTCCTTCTGCTTCGAAAGTTGACTCGGTTTTGACAGGCACAATTTCAACGAATCTCAAACTTTCCAATACAAAGATTTACGGTCTTCGTGGTTATGTGCATGTTGTTGAACCTGCAATCTTGACAATCGAACCCGGTACAATCATCCTTGGTGATTCCGTTGGAAACAATTCTGCACTCATTATCAATCGTGGTGCAAGAATCATTGCGAATGGTACTCCTACATTACCTATCGTCATGACATCATCAGCACCTCCGGGTCAGCGTCGCGCTGGAGATTGGGGCGGTCTCTTCCTCTTCGGAAAAGCACGCATCAATAATCCAGGTGGTGAAGCCGCTCAAGAAGGTGGCGTTGCAAATGCGAATGATAAAACCAAGTGGTATTATGGCGGAACAGATGATA
>JBIKKD010000048.1:0-8835 GCA_044360565.1 Kapaibacterium sp. (SeqCode) | reverse complement strand
TATGTAGCGAGGGAGGGACTTGAACCCCCGACCCACGGATTATGATTCCGTTGCTCTAACCAGCTGAGCTACCTCGCCACTCTTATCATTCTTTCGAATGAAATTCAAGACTGCAAAAATACGATAATTCCGTTTCGAGAAAAACACTTTTTATTTGAGACCTTCTATTTCATCACGAAGCTGAGCAGCCTTTTCATAATCTTCATCCTTGATTGCTTGCTCCAATTCAGCTTCGAGGCGCTCTTTTTTGCTCAAAGAAGTTGACGGACGTTTCTTTTGAGCTCCATCTTTGAGGAAAAAATCGATTTCTTCTTCTTCAGTATCTTCTATGTCCGGTTCATCGGAATCATCATCTTCATCATCCTTTCCTTCATATTCTTCGAGTGAGAATCCTGCAAGATCCAAAAGGGAAGAAGCAATATATATTGGAGCTTCAAATCGCAAAGCGACGGCAATTGCATCGCTGGGTCTGGCATCAACGACTGATTCAATGCCATAAAAGTGAAGGGAAGCATAGAAAGTGCTGTCTTTCATCTCATGGATGAAAATCTCGGTCACTTTTGTATCGAATGTTTCAATGATGGACTTTATCAGATCATGTGTCATTGGTCTACTTGTATGGACGCCTTCCATTTCATAGGCAATTGCTCCGGCTTCAGGCGCACCGATCACGATGGGTAATCTACGATCACCATCGACTTCTTTCAAAATCAAAGCATAGGATCCATTGCTAGTCGGACTTTGGGACAATCCCAAGACCTCGACTTGTATTTTATCATTCATTGTTTCATTCCGAATTATGTGACCCCAAGACAAAAATGGCCGTATCGACACGGCCATGCAATACTATGATTTTTTTCGCATCATGAATGCAACATCGCTTTCAGCTTTGCATCAAGAACAGGTAATACTTCAAATACATCACCAACGATGCCATAATCAGCAACTTTGAAAATCGGTGCATCCTTATCTTTATTGATGGCAAGAATGAATTTTGATGAACTCATGCCGGCCAAATGCTGAACAGCACCCGAGATACCGCAAGCTATATAGAGAGAAGGTGATACGGTTTTTCCGGTTTGACCAACTTGCTCGCCATGTGGTCTCCAGCCGGCATCAACAACCGCACGGGAAGCGCCAACCGCAGCACCCAATGTGGAGGCCAATTGTTCGATGAGCGGAAAATGTTCCGGACCTTTCATGCCTCTTCCGCCGGATACAATAATATCCGCCTCAGCAACATCCAATCTGCCTTCATTCTTTACTATTGATGTCACTTTCACACCTGCATGCTTTGCTTCCAAATTAGGTGCAAAGGAATTGATGCTTGCACTTGCTGAGCCTTCTTGTTTCGCTGTGAAAACATTTGGTCTGAGAGCAATGATGGAATGATCAGATGCCGACTGCACAGTGATATGTGCCTTACCTGCATAGACAGGTCTTGTGGCCTTCACTTTGCCACCTTCGTTCTCAAGTGCAATACAATCAGGCAGAATTCCTGCTTTGAGTTTTACGCTCAAGCGAGGAGCAATCTCTTTCCCGGACGCATTTCCGGAAAGGATGATTGTATCTGCTGACACTGATTGCGCATATTGAGCAAGCGCTTCGGCTGTGGCTGTGGATGAATAGGTGGAAAGGAGATCATGTTTAGCGAGCACAACGGATTGCACGCCATAGTTTCCAGCTGTTGCAAGTGCCTGTTCTGAACCATGTACCGCAAAAGCAGTGATTTGTGCATCGCCGGCGATAGAGCGCGCGGCTGTCAATGCTTCATAGGAAGTTCTTTTCAGTGAACTTGCATCTTTTGATTCGATATAAACGATGATATGTTTCATGAGTGAAGTCTTCCGGATTAATTAAATAACTTTTGCCTGTTCATGGAGTGCAGTGACTACTGATGCAATTTCTGCTTCTGAGTCACCAACTATCATTCCGACTCTTTTCGAGGATGGAAGTGCCATAGATGTCAAAGACACCAATGCAGAACCATGACATGAAGCAATCTCTTCAATCGGCTTGCTCTTTGCTTTCATGATATCTGGCAATTTCGGATAGCGTGGATCATTCAAACCTTTTTGCGCACTAATTACGCAGGGAACTGAGCATGTCAACACTTCTTTTCCACCTTCGATGTCTCGCTCTGCAGTAATTGCATTATTCTCGATATTCCAAGATGATACAACTGAAATCGATGGAAGATCAAGCATTTCTGCAACCATTGGCGCCATCCCGGAAGAGTCAAAATCAATAGATTGTCTTCCAAAAATCACCAAATCGGGCGAAATTGATTTAGCATAACCTGCAATATTTTCTGCCACATTATATGAATCAAGAATATCATCGGTTTTTACGATGCCAGCTTTATCTACACCCATTGCAAGAGCGGTTCTAAGAATCTCTTTCGAGGTTTCAGGGCCAATAGTCAAGGCCGTTACCGTGCCTCCAAATCGCTCTCTCAAGCGAAGACCCTCTTCAATTGCAAATTCATCATAAGGATTCAAAATGAACTTGATGCCGGTCTTTTCAATGGTTTTTCCATCGCCGGAAACTTGGATTTTGGCTGTGGTATCAGGTACCTGTGAAATACACACAAGGATATTCATGGAGTGACTCCGTGTTTTTTATGGTGATCAGTTTGCAAAATTAGGGAATTTCAAGGATTGAAAAACAGTGAATTTTCCACGCTTTTAGCGGATTATCTTGAATAACTCGACTCTTCGACAGCGTTTGTTGAATGTGTCGGCATCTTCAGATGACCTTTTCTTTGGTAATGCCTCTTCACCTTTTGATTCAGATTTGAGCATGCCTATCGGAACCCCTAGTTTGACCAATTGCTTGACGATGAAATCAGCTCTTCTTTGACCCAGTTTCATATTGTATTCATTGCTTCCAATCTCATCTGTATGCCCAACAATAGCCAAAGAACCAATATTCTGCTGAAATCGTTGGAGATTTTGAGCAACTTTGAGAATTGCCTGCTGATATCCGACGGTTGTTTCATTGCCATTGGAATCCAAAACAAATGGATAAGGATCTTTAAATTCATTTGTTGGGAAATTTATACGAAGAGCAATAGACTTTGGTAATTTCAAAGGATCTGCTATCACTGCATTAGAATCCGACATAGAAAATGTATAAATCATAGCATTTTCAAAGAGTTCGTCTGATTCAGCAGAAATCCTGACCGGTCTATTGGTAGCAACTTTAACGGTATATCTACCGGCTGTATCCGTCATTTGCTGATCAATAACTTCGTTTTCGGGATATAGTGTTGTGGTGACCTCGGCATTCTTCACCGGTTTTTTATTTTCCTCATCCAATACTCTCCCTTCAATGGTGATGATAGTCTTGGGGTCCAATTTATCGGCTCTTTTGAGTGTGGGAGATGTCATTTGCCATTTGACAATAGGTGTCTGCTTCACTGTATCAAATTGATAAGCAGGATGATAGACAAATATGTCGAAGGAAAAATCATCTGCCGGGGATGATTGATTGGAACTATAATAGAGCAATGTATCTATGCGATTGCTTGGGGAAGATGGAAATAATTCATCATAAATGCTATTGATCGGAGCGCCTATATTTGCGGGCTGTTCAAATGCCTTCGCTAGAGCGAGTGAATCTCGGACTTTCAATGCTTTTTTAACGGATTCCGGATCAAACATGGAAGAAAATATATCATAGCCGCCAAGATTCGCATGACCTGATGAAGAAAAGAGTAAAACATTGCCTTGTTTTGTAACAAAAGGACTCAATTCATCACACTTTGAATTGATGATATGTCCGCAATTCATAGGCTCGCTCCAAGCCTTACCTTCCTTTGCTGATACATATATGTCCGTACCTTTAATCGATCCAATTCGATCGCTTACATAAAACAGCAATGTTCCATCGGGTGAAAGGGTTGGATGCGATTCCCAGTGTAAAAGGGAAGAAACATCAATATTATTCAGAGGTTTAACCACATCTTTTGCAAGTTCCGACATGATGATATCCGCATCTCCCGGATATGCACCGGCTGACACTCTGGCTGCTATTGCTTGCTTGGAATCTCCTGTCACAAAACCAAGAGAGCCATTTTCCTCCATTTCAGGGGTATATATCTCTGAAACAGTCTTTTCATTATAAAATCGAATGGATCTCAAAATCTGACTCCCACCGGCAGATGCGGTATTCCAAATGGTCGAATCCCGGAGAAATGAAAGATTCCATTCATCGATCACGGGAGAATTCAAGCCATCAACCGAGCGAATCCTCATAAATCGCTCTTTTCCCTGAGATGCGGTATCCAAAACAGGACCCGTGAAGCGTTTGGGATAACAATCTTGTGATGGAGGCGGAGGACAAATCAGATCTTTGAATAAAGAACGGGGGCGCAGCACCGTGCAAGAAGACAGCAATGCCACGAGTGGAAACATAAGTATCAGTATGCGAAATAGATATGTCATATCGCAAATTACAAATTCAATGTGATTGTGATCATTCCGGGGATATGATTGTCCCTATGAATGAAAGAGGTATTTTTGCACTTCAATGTCAATTCCTTCATTTGGATTCATGAGTCAATTCGACATATTTTCAGCCGATTCAACAGATCAATCGCCCTCAAAGCGAGCTGAAGAATTGCGCGCGATCATCAATTCAGCAGATCATGCCTATTATGTGGAAGCTCATCCAATCATGAGTGATAGGGAATATGATGCGATGTTCAGAGAATTGCAAGACTTGGAACAATGTGATCCAACACTCCTCACACCAGATTCCCCAACGCAAAGAATAGGTGGCTCTCAACTCAAAGAGTTTGTTCAAGTGATGCACAAAAAACCAATGCTATCGCTTGCAAACACATATTCTGAAGAGGAAGTTCGTGATTTTGATGAAAGAGTGACGCAAGGACTTGATAATCCACATCACCCATATGTCTGCGAATTGAAAGTTGATGGTGTTGCAATCAGTCTTCATTATCGCAATGGCGTATTGGAAAAAGCCGTGACTCGTGGGGATGGTGAAATCGGTGATGATGTTACCGCCAATATCAAAACCATAAAAGAATTACCTCTCAAGATTCAGCATATTCCATTTGAAGAATTGAATCAAGAAATGGAGATCAGAGGGGAAGTATACATGGAAAATGCCGCATTTTTGGCTTTGAATCAAGCCAGAGAAGAAGCCGGAGAGAAGACATATGCAAATCCAAGAAATCTCACAGCAGGCACGCTAAAACAACTCAATTCAAAAGAAGTAGCCAAAAGACCACTCAAAATTGTCTGTTATTATCTTGATGGAAATTCAGAGAAGACCAATATATCTCATGCTGAAAATCTTATTCATCTAAAAACAATGGGTTTTCCGATCAGCCAATACAGCAAAAGAGTTGACGATATCGATGCTGTGTCTACATTCTTGAATGAATGGGAATATCAGAGAGATCAACTTCCTTTTGGCATCGATGGGATTGTCATCAAAGTCGATTCCATTGCTCAGCAACGCATTCTTGGTACAGTAGCGAGAGCTCCCAAATGGGCAATCGCATATAAGTATGAAGCTTTAAAAGCCGAAACAATCCTTCGAGATATCACATTTCAGATTGGAAGAACAGGAGTTGTGACACCCGTAGCCGAACTTGAGCCGGTATTTTTGGCGGGAAGCACAATCAGCAGAGCAACCTTACACAATGAAGATTTTATTCTTGGATTGGATATTAGAATAGGTGATACAGTAATTGTTGAAAAAGGTGGAGATGTAATCCCAAAAATAACTGGATATATTCCATCGAAAAGACATCCTGATGCTTCGATATTTAGCTTCCCACACAGTTGTCCTTGTCCTATCAATTCCGAATTACATCATCCCGAAGGAGAAGTGCAATATCTCTGTATGCATCCGGAATGTCCATGGCAGATTCGTCGCAGACTTGAACATTTTGCTTCAAGAGATGCCATGAATATTGAGGGCTTGGGAGAGAAAGTGATTGATCAATTCGTGGAATTGGGGCTTTTGCATACCATTGCAGACATTTATTCTCTTCAGGAAAAAAAAGACAGCATTCTATCCCTCGATCGATGGGGAATAAAAAGCGTGGAGAAATTATTGGAATCCATCGAGCAAAGTAAAATGCAGCCATTCCGCAAAGTACTGTTTGCCCTTGGCATTCGACATGTCGGAGAAGGTATGTCAAAGACTCTTGCTCAACATTTTGGCTCTATTGAAGCTTTGCAAAATTCGGATCTACATCAATTGATGGAAATTAAAGAAGTGGGTAATTCCATTGCACATTCACTTATCGAATTTTTCAAAGATGAACATGAAATGATAATGCTCAATACTCTGAAACATGCAGGTCTTTGTATGAGTATCGATGAGTCTGAAATGGCGATTCGAACAGATGAATTTTCGGGTTTTAGCATTGTGTTAACCGGAGAATTATCTGCTTTGACAAGAAAAGAAGCTTCGGAAGAAATAGAAAAAAGAGGCGGGAAAGTCACCGGATCGGTTAGTAAAAAAACGACATGTCTTATTGCCGGTGAACAAGCAGGATCAAAACTGGACAAGGCACGCGAATTGAATATTCCTATTCTCACTGAGCAAGAATTTCTAGCAGTGATTAAAGGAACATTACCATTGACTTCATTTTTAGGTTTATCATGAAAACTGTTTTTATTCTCATTCAAGCATTGTTCTTATTGACGACCATGCTCAATGCAGGCACGATGCAGATTCAAAATGCAATGCCCAAGCGAGGTATTGATACTGTGGTGATACAATACACCGCGTCAAAAGCATCTCTTGCAAAAGCAAAAAAAATCTATGCGATCATTCATAATTATACTGCTCGAGATAAAAAGCCATATGCATTGCAATATGCATTGGAATCATTTCCGACCGCAAAAAGTAAAGACAGTTTATCATTTATTGCAAAATTTGTACCGAAGACTGATGCCGTACTCATTCTCATGAAAGTTGGAGATGGTGCAAAATACAGTGATAATAATAGTGAGAATTACTGGGAATTGCTTCCACTTGACAAAGATGGAAAAATACCGGAAGGACAATCACTAAGAAGAATTATTTCTTATTCAGAATCATTCCCCGAAGAATGCGCGCGAAAGCAGAATATTCCATTGGCGATGGAGATTCTGCAAAACAAGAAAGATTATTCTCTGACAACATTTCAAAGAAATTTCTTTGAGAGAATACTTCCTTTCATGTCAAAACAAATTGACAGAGATAGTTTCAAGAAATCAATGTCTGCTTTTTTGACTCAGAATGCTGTTGATACGGATTCCGAAGCGGAAAATAGGATGTTGACTCAAGCATTGCGCATAACAGGAAATCCTGAAAAGGCAGATTCGATTGAAAGGGAATATGAATATCTTCACCCTCTTGATGAATTCTCTGAAGAATCTTCTGCAAATAGAGTGTTCTCTTCAAAAACAAAGGAAGAGTTCATTGTGAATGCCGAAAGATATATCAATCAATATCCTTCCTCATATTCTGTTCTGTCCATTGCAGAATCCTATATTCGCGTGCAATTGAAAGAGGGAAAACTTGCAATGCTAACAGAGCGTTTTCTTCGTGATCCAACCTTGCCAACCACGCCATCTCTCGATCTTGCGAATACATTTCTTGAATTGGATTCTTTAAAAGAAGCATTGCGTTGGGCCGAAAGAGCTGTGTTCTTTGCAAAAGATGAAGCATCTGTCGTGCAACCAAAGTATTTGGCTCCTTGTGAATTTACAGAAGAGCGAAGAAAAGTGATTGCCGAAGCAATGCTGGCACCTGCTTTTGTATACAAGCGTATGAAGAATCATGAAAAATCACTACTACTATACAAGGAAGTAGCAGAAGGATATGCTGATAAGTTGGACTTGATGCAAATGACATCAGTATATCAAAGCATGATAGAATTGCTTGATGCTCTTTCGAATCAACAAGAAGCTTATGCATTGGCATCGAAGGCAATTTCAACGGGTTATATGTCCGATAAAATTCTGTCAGATCATAAAGCATTATTCGAGTATCTGAGCAAGCAGGACCTAATCAAAGGCGACTATGATCCAGAAATTACAGAACTCAAGAATAATGGGTTAAAGGCAAAACAACAATTGATTCTTGAAGATCAACTCTCACTTCCACCGGTTCCCGGAATATTGAAGACTGCTGATGGGAAAACCATCACAACCGATGATTGGAAAGGTAAAGTTGTTTTCATTGATTTTTGGGCAACATGGTGTGGTCCATGCATTCGTTCTTTCCCCGGTTTGCAGAAATTATATGATAAATATAAAAACAATCCTGATGTGATTTTTGCGGTGGTCAATGTATGGGAAAGAGTTGAAGATAGATTTGCATCTGTCAAGACATTTCTAAGTAAAAATCCATATACATTTCCAATTCTTTTTGACTTAAAAGATGAGATGGTAAAAGGATATGGCGTGACCGGCATTCCATCCAAGTTCATACTTGATAAAAATGGGATTGGTCGATTCATGGAAGTAGGACTTGCAGAAGAACAAACATTCATTGATCAAACTTCAATGAAAATCGATGCTTTATTGGCTCAATGAGAAGGAATCATGTCAGAATTACAAAGTGAAATTCAAAGGCGAAGAACTATAGCCATCATCTCGCATCCGGATGCGGGAAAAACCACATTGACCGAAAAATTACTCTTGTACTCAGGAGCAATTCGTAGCGCCGGTGCCGTGACCGGAGGAAAACATAGATCCACCACATCCGATTGGATGAGCATTGAGCAAGAGCGCGGAATTTCCGTGTCTTCAAGTGCAATGCGGGTTGAATATGATGGATTCTTGCTCAACATCCTTGATACAC
>JBIKKD010000295.1:0-2763 GCA_044360565.1 Kapaibacterium sp. (SeqCode) | reverse complement strand
TTTATGTGCGGAAGACGGGACTTGAACCCGTACGCCAGTGAAGGCGCCACCCCCTCAAGATGGTGCGTCTGCCATTTCGCCACTTCCGCAAATGAGGGAACACAAAGATAGGTTTTTTCCGAAATTTCACAAAACCTTTCACAAAACCCTTTTCCATCAAAGTTTGGATATTCTACGTAAAACTCGCCTTTTTACTCAAAAATCACTTCTCCAAAGAGCTTATTCACAGCTTTGGTTATACACTGCATAGACCGTATCTTTGCCAATCTTAGAAAACTCTACTTTTGGCAATCATGGCATCTAAAAATACATCGTCATCCAAATCCGGAAAAAAATCATCCAAAGTTACTCTTCCACTTAATCGTGAAGAGTTAGTCAGAGATTTGACACTGGCAATTGAAAGCAGACAAGCTTCCCTACTCGGCAGACGCGAAGTGCTCTCGGGTAAAGCAAAATTCGGAATCTTTGGAGATGGAAAAGAATTACCGCAATTGGCTTGGTCCAGAGCATTCCGGAAAGGCGATTTCAGATCGGGATACTATCGAGATCAGACATTTATGTTTGCCCTCGGTATGTCTTCCGTCAAAGAATTCTTTGCGCAATTATATGCCATTCCCGATTCTGAACTTGAACCCGCATCTGCGGGAAGATCAATGAATGGACATTTTGCAACTCGTTCTTTGAATGCAGATGGATCATGGAAAAAACTCATTGATCAGTATAACTCTTCAGCAGACATCTCACCTACGGGTTCACAAATGCCGAGACTCGTTGGTTTGGCATATGCTTCCAGACTCTATCGTTCCATAGATGTGCTAAAGGACATGAATTCATTCAGCAAGAATGGAAATGAAGTTGCTTGGGGAACAATTGGAAATGCAAGTGCAGCCGAAGGAATGTTCTGGGAATCAGTAAATGCAATCGGAGTACTACGCTCACCTGCAGTCATTTCCATTTGGGATGATGGATATGGGATATCTGTTCCAAATGAATTTCAGATGACCAAATCCAATGTTGGTGAACTATTGTCCGGCTTCCAAAGAAAAGCGGGTACAAAAGATGGATATGATGTACATACCGTAAAAGCATGGGATTATCCCGCTCTTCTCGAAGTCTATGCAAAAGCCGGTGAAACAGCAAGAACAGAACATGTTCCGCAAATCATACATGTCATTGAAGTTACTCAGCCTCAAGGACATTCCACTTCCGGAAGTCATGAGCGATATAAATCAAAAGAACGATTGCAATGGGAACAAGATTTCGATGGCATTGCACGCATGAAAGATTGGCTTATCAATCATGGAATTATCACTTCCGAAGAAATCGAGAACATCGAACAAGATGCAATCAAGAGAGTGAAAGCGTGGCGTGATGAAGCATGGAAAGCATATCAAGAGCCGATTTTGGGAGATTTGACGAATGCTGCACAGCATATCGAGAATCTGATGCATGAATGCAATGAGCAATCAATCAAATTAGAATTGCAACAATTGCTCTCGACTTTGCAAACAATCAGAGAACCCTTCCGCAGAGATATCATGGGCATCGTGCACAAGGCATTGCTTGCCACGAGAACCATGAATGGTCCGGCAAGACAGGCACTGATTGCATGGAAAAAGTCACTCAATGATCTTCAAACCGAACGCTATTCTTCACATTTGTTCAGCGAAAGTTCTGAATCAGCATTCAAAGTACAACATATTCCAGCGCATATTGATGCACAATCACAACTTGTGAATGGTTCGGAAATCATGAATGCATGTTTTGATTATCATCTCAATAATGATCCACGCATTGTGGCATTCGGCGAAGATGTAGGACAATTGGGCGATGTGAATCAAGGATTCAGTGGATTGCAAGCAAAGTATGGACTCTTGCGCGTTTCCGATACAGGCATCCGTGAGGCCACGATACTTGGTCAAGGAATTGGTCTTGCCATGCGAGGACTCAAACCAATCATTGAGATTCAATATCTGGATTATCTCCTCTATGCCCTGCAATTGATGAGTGATGATTTGGCGACGGTGCAATGGAGAACGCGTGGCGGACAAAAAGCACCCGCAATTATTCGTACGCGCGGACATAGACTTGAAGGCGTTTGGCATAGCGGAAGTCCCATGGCCGGAATCATAAATCTCGTGCGCGGCATTCATGTATGCGTGCCAAGAAATATGACCCAAGCGGCAGGGATGTATGCAACGCTATTGCAATCAGATGAACCCGGACTCATCATTGAAGTATTGAATGGCTATAGACTCAAAGAAGCAATGCCGTCAAATATGGGTGAATATACCGTCCCTCTCGGTATGCCTGAGATTCTTCGCAGTGGAAATGATCTCACCATTGTTACTTACGGCGCTTGTTGCAGAATTGCTCTCGAAGCGGCAGAGCAATTGGCTCAATTGAATATCGATGTAGAAATAATCGATGTACAAACACTCTTGCCATTCGATCTCTCAGGGATAATCGTTGAATCTCTCAAAAAAACAAATCGCATTCTATTCTTTGATGAAGATGTTCCCGGAGGCACCACAGCATATATGATGCAAGAAGTGCTTGAACATCAAAACGGTTATGCATATCTCGATTCCAAACCAATCACATTGGCATCAAGAGAGCATCGTCCTGCTTATGGAACAGATGGCAATTTCTGGTCCAAAGCAGAAGCAGAACATATTGTTGAAACAGTTTATTCAATGATGCATGAAGTCAATCCGGCTCTCTATCCGGTCATTTTCTAAGTGCATGTAACTTCATGTTCAA
>JBIKKD010000047.1:0-8853 GCA_044360565.1 Kapaibacterium sp. (SeqCode) | reverse complement strand
CGACTTTTCGTGGTGGACCATTCCGTGATATGCCCTTGACCGGCATTCTTGATTCCATTCCTACTGAAATTCATATTGATTGGATATTCAAAACCAATGGAGGAAAATTCGGCGAAGGAGTAAATGGCAAAGGACGCGGTTGGGGCGGTGGTGCGGGTTGGACCGGTCAGCCATGTCTTAAAGTGGATACAAATAATAATGCAATTACTCTGTATCAAGGATCACTTGCAGGTAAAGTCTTTCGCTTGGATTATGCATCAGGATTTGAAACCGATAGTGCCCTTGACATACATAATCCAATCAAGGGTTCTGTGGCATTGGACCCTGAATTGTCACATATGCTCTATGTTGGACAAGGCATTAGATATCAATCTGTTTCCGGAGCTAGATCATTTAATCTCAATTCAGGAAAGCAGAATGCATTTCAAACTGCTGATGATAAACATGCAAAAAGACGCTGGGGATTTTTTGATAGCTCGCCTATAGCATGGGGACCATATCTTATATGGCCTGCTGAAAATGGCATTCTCTACAAGTTTCTCAGAACATCAGAGGGATTTAAGCCACATTCGAAATTTGTGTATTCCGTGAAAGGGAATTCGCATCTTGGTTTGGAGGCAAGCATCGCAATCTATGGTAGATATGGAATTTTTGCAGATAATGGTGGAAGCATCATTTGCATTGATCTTGAAACACTCACACCAATGTGGTATAGCGCGAATGGTGATGACACCGATGCCACTCCCGTGATCGCAATTGAAGATGGAAAGCCATTTGTATATACAGGATCAGAGGTTGATAAGCAAGGGAAGCAAGGGATGTCGGTATTTCGTAAACTTTCAGTATTGACTGGAGAGGAAATATGGCGATATGAACAAGCTTGTCATTCAATAAGCATTGGCAAACATATCCTGAATGGTGGGATGCTTGGTACGCCATTATTGGGTAGAGACAATTGTTCATCAATGATCTATACTTCTTTCGTTCAACATAAACCGGGCAATTCCGGCGTGCTCACTGCATTCGACAAAGTATCAGGTGCAGTGCAATGGCAAACAGAATTGTCGGCATATTCTTGGTCTTCACCAATCGGTTATATGGTGAAAGGTGGTGGATTCATTATTCTCATGGGTGATGTCATTGGAAATATCTATGTGATAGATGGAAAAACGGGTACAATACTCATCAAACAAAGAGTGGGTTCAAATTTTGAAGCATCTCCAATTCCATGGAGAAATACAGCGGTGATTGCTTCCAGAGGTACAAATATTTATAGGATTTCATTGCGATGAAAAGTGTTATTACTGTATTATCAATGGTATTCTTCTTTCATCTGAGTGTTGAAGGAGGCATCAGTTATCATAAGAAGGGAAGTGGCTATCCATTTGTATTAAGTAAACCAAAAGGTTATGTGAAAGGACAACCAATGCCATTGATTGTGTTTTTACATGGGAAAAGTTTGAGCGGTGATTCACTTGAAAAATTGAAATCTTATGGTACTATCTCAGCAATCACCAAAGGCAAGCATATTCCGGCATTGGTGGTCGCTCCGCAAACGCCGGAAGGCGAGGGTTGGGTGCCTGCGAAAATCATGCGATTGATCAATTATATCAAAAGAATTGCATCGGTTGATACGACTAGGATTTATGTCACGGGAATGAGCATGGGAGGATATGGTACATTTCGATTCGTTGCCGCTTATCCGCATATTGTCGCCGCAGCCGCACCAATGGCGGGAGGTGGAGATCTTCATGGAGCGAAGAATCTGAGTACTGTACCTCTTTGGATTTTGCATGGGAAGAAAGATGTGGATGTTCCTTTCGTGCAATCATCAAAGATGGTGGCTGCAATCGCAAAATGTGATAGTACGAAATGTATCTTTACCCCATTCCCTAAACTGGGACATGATGAGTTCACCCAAATGTTTGAAAAAGATGAACTCTATGAATGGTTATTGGCTCACAAGAAAGAGAATGGAACATCATCACTGAAAATACCATCTCCTCGTATTCCGACATTGCGATATAGTCCAGTGAAGAAAAAGAAGGACTCAATCAATAGTGCTTTACCTCGATGATTTCCTGACAGCTTTGTAAATGTTCTGTGCATCTCCTCTGCGCAGGAGATAACCGGACATAAAGGGAAGAGGTCTTTTCTTGAATTCAGGATTTGAATATGCACTGTCCAATGCAGGACTATATCGTTTGGCGAATAGATTGATCGGTCTTGCATATCTGCCATAGAGCACAAAATCCCAAGAATTTTGATCATACATTTCAAATGGAATTCCGGTATCGTCTTGGAATACTGTTTGAGCATTATTATGTATGAAATTGCGAATCTCTGAAAATCCTGCATTGTGCATCAGATAACTCGCACTCTTGACATATGTATTAAAACCTTTCATTGATGTAAGGTAATTTCGAAGGGGAGTATTATTCGTAAATCCAATTTTCCCTGCATAAGAACCATTCCCAAGATTTGCATAAATATATGTCAATCTTTGAATATATGTCGAACCATTCTTCGTGAAATAAATATCATTCACTTCTTGCACGGGTATCTTGGAAGTATCACGCGGATTGGTATCAATTGATCCATTGGCATGTAAGTATCGCTTTCCATGTCCAATGAGTGTATGATCTGTATGCACAAGAAACAATCCAATGAGTGGCAAAGCACCATCCACTTTTTCGGCAGTGATGTATTTACGCATTTTATCAGTGATGAAATAACTGTAATTGGTCACTTCATTGATAGTAATCTGCACCGACTGCAAATAGTCAGGTATACCTGTTGTATCCCGTGATGAGAATTTCTTGAAAGATCCCGGTGGCTCAAAAGCAATGAATACATATTGCTTGTAATTGGGGAAGAGTGTCACAGCATGCAATGCATCGGGACCGCTGAATGGATAGAATAATGTGCCATCACCAATTTTATCTGAAGCAAGCTCTGCCTGTGAAAATCCAGACATCGCATTAAGTCTCTTTGACTTAACACGCTTGAATAGTTCAATCAATCTTTTTGAATGTGATTGATAAAATGGGTTTTGAGACATTCCACGCAATCTATTGCTTGCAAGTGGAAGACCCGCAATGAATCTGGAGGATTCGTCAATGGTTGTATCTAATCCCCTTGGTAATTCGGATGTTGGTTGTTGAGACTTTTCCTTCTTTATCGAATCTGATTTCTGTATTGTCTCTGCATGTAATTCTGATTGCTGTTCTTGTGATTTTTGATTCATCTCACAACCCCAGAATGAAATACTCGCAATGATTAGTAATAATACAGTCATAATTCTACCGAAAAAGTGATTGACAAATTGGCCCTCAAGGCAAAGTATATTTCTATCAAGAATCAGACCAAACAATCGAGATTAAATTATAATGTTTGATGATGAATTTATGTGTAAAAAAACTATTTATGGCATTTTACGATAAAAAACGGTTCTTCTCTGTGTACTATTCATGAGGAGCCTTGTAGTGTCGGCTATGTTTTTGCAATTCACAGTAAAGGTTTCTGCAGTACCAAAAATGGTACGCTGATAGGTGATTCTCCAAGAAACTCCCTTCTGCTCTTCCTTGATACCCACTCTACGAAATTCATATCCAAAATTCATTGATTCAATGGATTTCAATGCTTTTGACTTTCCCATCTTTTTAAGTTCTTTGGGTTCATAGAGGAAAGGTAGCATTTCTTCATATCGAGAATTTTTATGTAGAACTTGTAAATAACTCAGAATGTCTGTTGCAAAAAAGCATAATGGATTCTTGAATAGACATGAAGCATCCTGCGCAGAGGAGTGCATAGGACTGATGATATTGCAGAATATGCCGGCTAATAGTATGGCAGTAAATTTCTGAAATTGCTTCATTGGATCAAGGATGTAAGTATGTGAGAATATAATCACTTCCTCGGAATGCGTTTTGGCATATCCGCGGCAACATATGTTAATACAGCCATTGATGCAGTACATAAAGCCAATTCTCTTGGATCAATTTTGTCAACCATATCTGCATGAGTATGATGATAATTGAAATATTTCGAATCATCAACGATAAGACCCATTCCGGGTACACCCTGTTCCATGATTGGTCCTATATCTGCGCCGCCGCCACCTTCTTCACATGATGAGGCATCAATTTTTCCGAGGAGTGAGCACAATTCTCTGGCCATTTCTAGACCTTTCGCACTTCCTCCAAAATCATATCCTCTGGGTTTGAATGTTCCGGCATCACTTTCCACTGCAAGCACATGATTAGGAATTTCTTTTGCATGAAGTTTCGCATATGTCTTTCCACCCATCAAGCCATTTTCTTCATTTGTCCAAAGACATACACGCAAAGTGCGTTTCGGACGCAATCCCAATTGCTTGATCACTCGCAATGCCTCCCAAGCTGCAATACATCCGCCGCCATCATCCATTGCACCTTGTCCAACATCCCATGAATCAATATGTCCACCAAATACAACAATTTCCTCGGGTTTTTCTGAACCACGAATCTCTGCAATGACATTTCTTGAATTGGCATCAGGCAAGAATTTTCCTTCAAGCTTTAAAGTGACAGTTGGTTTTAAACCAAGGCCGCATTGTCTTGATAACATATCAGCATCTTCAAGGGAAATTGCCGCATGCGGTATCTTATTGACATCATCAGCATATTTCATTCCACCTGTATGAGGTGTATACATGGAGGCAGGTCCGACAGAACGCACCAAACTTGCGATTGCACCATGCTTTGCGGCTTCAGATGCTCCATTTACGCGATAGCGAACAGTTTCACCGTATTTCGTGAAGGGCACATTGAATAAAACAATCTTACCTTTTACCTCTTTGGAGCGTTTTGTTAATTCATCAAAACTTTTGACCGTGATTACCTCGCCGGAAACTCCTGAAGCTTTGGTTGCAACAGTTCCACCCAGACCAAGAACCGACATGTTTTTTTGATAGGGAGAATTGAGTGTGAGAGACTCATTACCTCGAACCCAATGGGGTACTTTCACGGGTTCAGTATAGACAGTATCAAATCCATCTTTCTTCATGGTTGCAACAATCCAGTCAATCGCTTGTTCAAGATTTTTGCTTCCGCTTAGTCGTGGACCATATGTATCACACATGATGGAGAGTCTCTGATGGGCATTACTATCTTGTAATGCACGAACAATGATCTTTGAAGTAATGTCTGAATATTGATCCCTCAAAGAAGATTCTTCTGTTGTTTTTGTCAGAAAACCAAAGGATGTTCCAATGATTGCAAGTAATGCAATGACTGATATCTGTATTGTTCTTTTCATGTCACACCTATTTTATGAGATGATTTGTTTCAAACTATGAAAAATTTCCATGGGAGAAATATTGCGAATGCAAGTGAATGCATTTGCTGTTCCTTCAAATTGACATGATGCAGGTTTTGGAGAAAAATAGAAGCATGGACTGCATGATATATCTCTTCTCGCCACTACTGCTTTTGGGTTATTCCAAGGTGCTGTATGTACATGACTGGTATAACCGAAAATCGAGATCATTGGTAATTGTAATGCCGCCGCACAATGCATGAGACCAGAATCATTGGAAATGAATGCTTTGCAATGATTCATGATTGCCAAACTTTTGGTGAGAGATGAAGCTTGAACTATCTCTATTCTTGCAGTTGGATGACCATTTCGAATCGTTGTGGAAATTTGCTCATTCAATGCTTGTTCTTCGGGACCGCCAAAAAGAAGAATATTCATTCCTAGATCTGAGCTTGCCTTTGCACATAATTCGGCATAATGTTCGGGGTTCCATCGCTTATTGATTTGATTCTTGACGATTGCAGATCCGGCATGAATTCCAAGAAGGGAAGAGTCTTGAACGAAATCGTGTTTTGCAAGCCATTCAACTGCATAGTCTTGGTCTTCTTTAGTTATGTGAAGTGACATCGGAGGAAGTGTTTCAGGTATTCTAGCACCAAGTGTTGATGCAATGCGAATATTCTCTTCACAATTGTGCAGTTCATTTCTTTCATCAAGGAGAATATTATTCAATGCATTGAGCTGAGTGACTGAATCATGAATATAATGATGTCCAATTCTTTTCTTTGAACCAATTAGTCGAGATACGATTGCATAATGGAATCTATTCGCCGGAAATGCGGTGATGGTATGTGAATATGTACCGCGAAGTGATAAAAGGAATTTCAGAGATTTGATTGGTGATTCTTTGAGGAAATTCCAATAAAGCACATTTGAAATATCAGAATTGGCTGAGAAAATATCTTCAATTCCCTTGAACATTGTGAGGACATCGATTTGAGTATCGGGATATGTATCTCTGAGCAAGCGTAAAGCCGGAGTGAACATCAATGCATCGCCGATTCCTGATAATGCTAAAATGAGTATTCGATCACCCTTTTTCACTTCAGCTTTGATTTTTTCTTTCAAAATCGAAGCATCATGCATGCTCAGATGCAATGAAGTGCTTGAGAGAATTGTGAGATCTGTGATTTTCTGCATTGGATTTATCCCAAGAACATCATTTCTTGCTGAGGTGCATCACCAGATACAATCGGTTTTCCATCTTGCATGAACACCATGTCTACTTCTGTTCTCATACCGACTTTACCGGGTATATAGATGCCGGGTTCAATCGAACATGATGTCATTGGCAGAACGATTCTTGTGTCTTTGGTTTCATAATTATCCATATTCGCTCCCGGACCATGCGTTTCAGTGGTGATGCTATGTCCGGTTCTATGAACAAAATATTGACCAAAACCTTTGTCATCTATCACGGTTCTGACTACATCATCTATTTCACAACCCATTACTGATTTCTGCTCATTGAAACGCTGTTCAAAGAGCGCAATGCCTGCATTTCTTGCTTGAATAATTGTATTGAAGATGAGAGATTCTTCATCATTCATTGATGTTCCTGTATGACACATCCATGTGATGTCTGAATAGGTGCCATTGCCATGTGCAGGACAGGCCCACATGTCCACAAGGACAATCGTGTGATGCCCGAATTGTGATGACTGCTTTGAACTTGGAGCATAATGCGGGCTGGCGGCATTGATGTCTCTAGCAATGATTGGCTCGCTATATGTCATGAGTCCAAAATCAGCAAAGCGTTTCATCACGAATTGCTGTATGGCATATTCATCTGCTTTACCTGCAATCTGAATTGATCTACGAATCTCCTCAAATGTTTCTTGCATGATTGCGCCAAGTGTAGGAGCAGTGAATTCAAGATTCTCCTGCAATTGCTCTTCCGTCCATACGGCCGCAATCATTTGCAAAAGATCTGCAGAACTATGAATGTCTGCCTGCATGCTTCGCAATAATTCAACTGTCCCGGCATCAACTTTTGATGCGGTCGGAATGGCATTCATGGGAGAATATTCTATTGCAATCTTTGGATAACGATCTATGAAAGATTGTAAACCTTGATGCCAACCTTCATGTCCGGCATAGATGGAATGTTTTGCGGTGAGATGTGCGAGCGTGAAGTCCTCAATTGCATGCACCAATGTTTGTATCTCTCCAATTGCCGGAATCAAGACTGCCCAGCGTCTTGTACAATGCATGTTTTGTGGCATTTCAATTATTTCATGAGCAATCGCATTGCTTCCGCGAAAATCAAGAAGTAACCAGGCATCTAATCCCAGTTTCTGCAAAGCTTCTTGTATTTTGGGAAGAGATTTCATGAGAGCGCCTGAACTGCTGACTTGAACACTTGACCACGATGTTCAAAGTTAGCAAACATGTCGAAAGACTTGCAAGCGGGCGAAAAGAGTACCACATCTCCGCTTTTGGATTCATTTGCCGCGAGAAATGTAGCTTCTTCCAAACTTCTTGCTTTGAGGCATCGTTTGGTTATGCAGAAATGATTGAAAATCACTTCTTGTTCTTCACCGATTGCAATGATTGTTTTAACATGTTTTTGAATCAGTGGATCCAATTCAGAATATGAATTATTATCGCCTCTTCCACCGGCAATCCAGATGATTGGCTCGGCATAACTTGATAATGCATACCATGCCGCATTGATATTTGTGGCTTTGGAATCATTGATATAACTGACATTATTGAATGATCGGACAAATTCCAGGCGATGTTCCACACCTGCAAATTGCATGAGACCATCACGAATATTTTCATTTCGGATCTCAAATGCTCTTGCTGCCAATGCGGCGGCCATAGAATTATACCTATTGTGAACGCCGGGGAGGCGCACATCTTTGAATGGCATTAATACTTCCTCTAAATGCTGTGAAGTAGCGAATACCAAATGATCATCTCGCATATAAGCCCCTTGCTGCACGGGGTTCATGCTAAAGAATTGAATATTCGCTCTTGAAATCTCGGCGCATGCTGCTGCATCGAGATTGTCTGCATTCAAAATTACAATATCATTCTCGTCTTGATTCAAGGAAGTTTTCCACTTTGCCTTCTTATAGGACTCAAAGGTTCCATGATAATTCAAATGATCAGGAGTAATATTCAGAATCATTCCCACTTTGGGTTTATAATCTTTGATTCTATCCAATTGATAACTACTCGCTTCAATCACAAGAATTGTACTGGGATCAATCGCATGAACATAGTCACTGAGAGGAGTACCAATATTTCCGGCTGCAATTGCCTTTTTGCCTGCATTATTGAAGAGAAATGCAGTCAAAGCTGTTGTTGTTGTTTTCCCATTTGTTCCGGTAATGGAAATGATTGGATTGCTTACATGTGATGCCGCATATTCCAATTCACTAATGATGGAAATTCCCCGTGATTCCGCTTCAAGAATGATGGGAGAAGTGGGTGGCACACCCGGTGAAGTGATGATCAAATCACATTGTTCCAAGGCTTTAGATG
>JBIKKD010000242.1:0-2771 GCA_044360565.1 Kapaibacterium sp. (SeqCode) | reverse complement strand
TCGGAATCCATTGGAACATTTTCAAGAATTGTTCCAAATGTTTTTGTCATATCATAAATGATAGGTTCTGCTTCTTTCGAAAGATTAATCACTTTTGCATAGCAACCGCCTTCATAATTGAAAGTGCCTGCATCGGACCAACCATGCTCATCATCTCCGATCAATGCGCGTTCAGGGTCAGTTGAAAGAGTTGTTTTACCTGTTCCTGAAAGGCCAAAAAACAGTGCTGTATCACCATCTGTGCCAATATTGGCTGAGCAGTGCATACTCATCACACCTTGTAATGGCATGAGATAATTCAATGCTGTAAAGATAGATTTTTTAATTTCACCGGCATAATTGGTGCCACCAATCAAAACCAATTTTTGAGCGAAATCCATCAAAATAAAGGTCTCGGATCTTGTGCCATCTATAGCAGGATCAGCTTTGAAATCGGGGCAGTGAAGAATCGTGAAGCCGGGCTCAAAAGAATTCAATTGAGATTCTTCAGCTTGAATGAACATGTTTTGTGCAAAGAGATTATGCCATGCATATTGATTCACCACGCGAACCGGCAATGAATACTTGTCATCAGCGCCTGCAAAGCAATCCAAGACATAGACATCGGAACCTTGTAAATACGCGGTCATGCGTGCTTTCAATGCATTGAATTTTTCTTGAGGAAATGGTTTGTTAACCTTTCCCCACCACACTTTGTCACCACTGCTTGGTTCTTCAACCAAAAACTTGTCATTTGCACTGCGACCTGTATGGGGAACCGTGATGGCAAGCAATGCTCCATGCTCTGTTAATTCTGCTTCTGAATTGCTGATTGCATGTTCGTATAATTCTGCTCTGGAAAGATTGTAAAACACTTCATTCAGATGAACTATACCCTGTGATTGGAGGGAATCTTTGATCTCTTCATTGGTTTTCATGACTGAAATTCTTTGTCCGTGAAACATGTATATCGAGAGGTTCAATTCCTTGTATGAATTGTTGACAAGGAATGCCCAAACTTACGGAATTTGCAGACAGGAATTATCAAAAAGGGGAGGATAAAAGTCATTTGTGGAATAATTGTCAATTCTGAGCAAGAATAGACAATTTATACCCCATTCCATGGATATTCAGGATTTGTATATTTTCATCCGAACGGAGATATTTTCGCAATTTGCCGATATACACATCCATGCTACGGCCATTGTGATATGAATCATCTCCCCATACTTCTCTCAATGCATCTTGCTTTAAAACAGGTTGATTTCTTGATTTTTCAAGTAGCTTGAGAAGTTCAGATTCTTTGGTTGTGAGTAAACGAGCTTCGTGGTTGATGCTGAGGGTTCTTCTTTCATAATCGAATGCATATTTTCCAATATGGATGAGATCTTTTTGGGAAACCTTTTGTGGTAATCTCTTGGCAATTGATTCAATTCTAAGAATGAGTTCTTCTTCCGAGATATCCGCATCTATGATGTCCATAATTCCGGATTTGAGTATTTCAATCCTTGAATCAACTTCCTTTGAAGATGTTGAAATGATGATATTTGAAATCAAGAGTTTGGATTGGATGGTAGAAACAAAATCAATATTGAGACATGATGTCATCCATATGACCAAATCAAATGGAAATTCAATGGGGAGCAAAGAAAGAATGTCGCTTTCAGATACAGAAGATATATTCCATTCAAATGGATTCAATGCGGGTAAATCCGCATCTTTTGAATCTTTTTCAAATATGAATAGAATGTGCTTCATTGAATCTTCAAGTTTGCGATGATGATAATCTGCTTAACTTGGTAGAAACACTTCAATCAATACTTGGTTACACAACATACTCATGAATAAGTTTTCATTGGCTGAACAAGCGGCTTCGCTACAACTTGCGGCATATAATGCAAGGGATATTGAATCATTCTTGCAATGCTATTCCGATGATATCGAATTGTTGGATTTAAAGACAGGTGAGATTTTCTGTTCAGGACATACTGAGATGCGTGCCATCTATGGGGCTATGTTCAATAGATGTAAAGACTTGCATTGTACTTTGGTCAAGCGAATCATATGTGGTGATATCGCTATAGATGAGGAACATGTGATTGGTCAGGCACCGGGAAGAATCACTCATGCCACTGCAATATATCAAGTGAATGATGCAGGGTTAATCGTTAAAGCATGGTTCGTTCGAGAAGAATAAAAAAAAAGGTCGTCATATAATGACGACCTTCTATTCGACTACTTTCGGAATTACTTTCTATCTTCATCAGTTGCTTTTCTTCTTGGTGCAGAAATGGCAACGATGGTTGCATCTCCAACAACATTGATTTTGATTCCTTCATAGGAAAGATCGCGAACATGAAGAGATTGACCAATCTTCAATTCTGTGATGTCAACATCAAGTTGCTGTGGAAGATCCTTTGGAAGACATGTGACATTGAGCTTGTGAAGAATATGCTCAAGAACACCACCTTCACGGATACCGGTACTTTGTCCAACAAGTTTGACGGGAACATTGAAGTCAACTACATTGTCATTTGAAACGCCAAATAAGTCGAAATGGACGATGGCATCTGTCACAGGATCGAATGTGATGTCTTTCAACATGCAAGAAAGAGGCGTATCTGCTCCTTCGATCTCTAGATTGATGATATTTGCTGCAGCTGTATACACAATAGGGCGCATGTTGAGAGGGTGCACTGCAATCGGAATTGGCTCGACACCATTGCGATAGTACACACCTGTAACCAATCCGCTATTTCGAACTGCCTTGGCAGCCTTTTTACCGGTGCCTC
>JBIKKD010000046.1:0-8864 GCA_044360565.1 Kapaibacterium sp. (SeqCode) | reverse complement strand
ATACAGTTGTAAAAAATCAATATCCATCTTCACCATTGGCAGGTGAAGCGGTAAAGAGCATTCAATATAGTTTGGAATTTTTGGGAAGGGTGGATGAAGCCAATGTGATTGTGGATGATTTCATTTCCAAAAATCCACAATCTGAAATCGCCAAAGATTTATTGATGAATAGGGGACTAAGTTTTTATAATGGAAAGAATTATGCCGGTGCAATCTCTGAATATGAAGCCTTTTTGAAGTCCAATAGTGACATAGAAAGAAATGCTGAGGCTCTCTTCTATCTAGGTAAGAGTTTTTCGAGTTTGGGTGAATCCGGCAAGGCCGAACAATCCTGGAAAGATGTATTCAAGAAATATGGAAAAACAGAATTTGCTCCGCTCGCATTACTTGAAATCGGACTCATGAAAGTAAATGATAAAAGATATCGTGAAGCAGATACGGCATTTGCGATGGTGATGACTGAGTTTCCCGAAAACTCTTCATCGGCTCAAGCAGGATTTGAGAGAGCGCAAATTGCATCAACACTTGGAGATTCACTACAAGCTTTACGATTGTATTCTTTGACGGCAGAAACATATGATAAGTCCGAATTCGGAGATCAATCCAGATATAGAATTGCAATGTATTATCGATCACGCACAATGTTCGATAGTGCGATAGTTCATTTCAGGCATATTGCCAGAAGAATGGAGAATCCAACAATTGCAGCAGAAGCGCAATATCGAATCGGTGAATTGTGGATGAAGCAAAAGGAATATGCAAATGCCATCACCGCATTCTTGGGAGTGAGAGAGCAATTTAGTTCCATAGAAGATTGGTTCTCCTTATCGCTATTGGGTCTTGGTGATTGTTATGAAACACTGAAAAATTATGATGCGGCACAGGAGGTGTTTCAAACACTCATGACATTAAGACCTGATGACGATTATGGTAAAACCGCATCGGCAAGATTGAAGAGAATAAAGAAGGCTAAGCCATGATGATCAGAAGTTTTATACTACTCTTGATGGTATGCTCTGTTTATGCTCAGGATAGCAAAAACGCGGCGGATCAGCCATTGGATTTGCAGGAATTCGTGATTACCGGCAAAACAAATGCCGATATAAAAGGTGGATTAAAAATGAAGCCTGCCAAGCCCGGAGTATTCACAAAAGCAGAACTTGATTCAATTAATACTGATATAAAAATTCCCATACCATTATTGCCTGCAATACCATTGCCTGTAAGTCCAATGAAACCATATTCTGTCAATGGATATGCAATGGGAGAATTCGGAATTTTCATGACTCCGAAAATCAATGCAGGATATTCTTTTGCATCCGGCGGATATTCTATTGATGTATTCGGTAATTATGAAGGAAGTCAAGGTCATATAGACAATGCCGATTTTTCAAAAACCGGAATTACGCTTCAAGCCGCTTATGATGCTCCAAAGAAATATGTTTTTTTTGGTGGAAGTAGAACTGAAACAGGTTTGAATTACTCATCAAATCGTTATCAATTGTTTGGTGCCGATAAATTAAATATCGTTGAAAGAAGCATCGATAATCTTGGAGCTCAAGTAGATGTGAAAGGAGTCATAGGTTCATATGCTTATACAATGGGTGCTCATTGGCAATCATTGACAATGGGAACAGATTCACTTTCTTTGTCTGATTCCAGAGTAAAAGGATATGCGCAAGTAACAACACCGATGTTTGGAATGTCAATGACAGCTCACCTCAATGTTGATTTGCATACATATGGCGATACTTCTTCGTATAATTTCTTAGAGGCAGGAGCATCGGGAACATGGACAGATGGTGATTTGACCTTAAAATTTGGTGCAGGATTACAAACCGCTACAAATTCTGAAGGAACACAATTCGGAGCCATTTCGATTAATGGTAATGCAGATTATAGAATATCATCAGATTTAACCTCAACACTTCAATTCAGTAGTGGTTTGAATAATAATTCACTCGGTGAAATGCTTCTGAGAAATCCATATTTGATTCACATGCCGATGATTTCCTTCAGAAGAGATGATATTTCTATTACTCCAATGATTCATTGGCATCCGGACATTGATATTACGGCATCATTCAAGGCCAAATATCAGACTTCATCGAATATACCGGTCATGTTGCCAAATTCCACTGAATCAGGAAAATTTCAGGGATTTACAATTGAGTATCTGACAGGTACGATTTTGGATTTGCAATTGGAAGGTCAATGGAAACCTTTCCAACATACCAGAATCGGAGGATATGCTTCTATGATTATTAGTTCTCTATCCGATTCATCGACAGCTATTCCGATGTTGGCTCCACTCACAATTGGCATGCGATATGAGCGTGATTGGTTTGCATCATTTACTTCGATTGTTTCACTTGAATATGTGGATGCAAGAACCGTTACCAAAGATGCTTCTGTTGAATTGCCATCCTATATCATGGCAAATTTCAAACTCAATTATACAATTCAAAAAGATCTCGAAGCATTTATTCGGATTGACAATCTCCTCAATTCTTCCGTATATGTATGGAATAGGTTTAGAGAGAGGGGAACATTCTTCGCACTCGGTGCGAGATATCTTTTCTAAGAGGAAGATAGACTATGAGTAATCAACAAAATCCACATGATGAATTTGGCGGTTTTGGTGAATCAGATGACCAGACCTTTTTGCATGACAAATCAAAATTGTCTTCTGAAAGTGAACCTGCATCATCTCCCGAAAAAGGTGAATCCAAAGAGTCCGGTTCAGGATTTATCTCTTATGTACAACCTGATGTTCCGCCTGAAGAAGAACAGTCTAGTGTAAAAAAAGTGGCATTGATTGCAATCGCCACCGTTTCTGCATTAGCTATTATTTGGATGATGCTTCCATCCGAAGATGGAAATAAAAACAATCCGGAACAGATTGCGAGTGTTGACACAGTTACAGTTGCCGAATTGAATGAAGAGGAAGCCCTGAAGCAGGCTCAGGCAACGACTATGGAGCAGGATTCAATTGCTCGAGTACAAGATTATCTGGCTCGCATGCAAATGTCGAAAGGACAAAATATTGGCAATAATGAAAGGGGCGATGAAATCATCAATGAAGAATCAAAAGCTCCTGAGAAGAAAGTGGTTCCACCGGATCCTATTCCTGCAAAGACTTTTCCGGAATATCGCGAAGTGGAGAATGTTAAACAGACAGAATCCATACAGAAAGATGAACCTGTTCAGCCAAAAACAAGAGTACAAAAACCTGTTCCTGAGATAAAGAAAAAGCAAGCGAAGGCTATTGCTCAAAAGCCCGTGAAAAAAGATCCTGAGAAAAAGAAGCCTGAAAGCAGTATATCAAAAAAGCAAAGTCAACAAGATCAGGTTCTGAGTGAAACCTTTATGGATAAAGAACCTGTCAAAAAGAAACAGGAACCCAAAAAGGAAGTGAAAAATTCTTCAGGTGAAGAATATTCTGTGCAGGTACTCTCAAGCATCTCCAAACAGGAGGCAGATAAAGCGCTCAAAAATTTACAATCGAAAGGGATTTCTTCTGCATCAATTAGCAAGAAATCATTAAATGGAAAAACATGGTATCGTGTTCGTTTCGGTTCTTTCGAAGATAGAAAGCAAGCACAAGGTGCGGCCAAAAAAGCCGGTTATTCGAATTCATGGGTAGATAGAGTAAAGTGAGTAAGTAATGTCATTGAGAGAGCGATATAATGAAACCCGGTTCACATATAGCATCAAAGTGCTCTGGGATCGCTATGCAGCACGGGGATTTTTCATTGCATTATTGCTTATGCTTGTTCTACTCTTCTGGTTTTCTCAGACTAGTATTGTTATTGAGCCGTATAAAAAAGAAGTCAATTATAGTCCAATCATATTGTTGAATTTTGGTGATGGTGATGGAACGGGCAGGAGCAAGGGTAATCTCGCAAAAGAAGGTGCCAAGTCTTCAGGCGCAAAGCCTCAGAACCCTCTTGAAGATGCAGGAAAAGTAAATTCAACATCTTCAGCAAAAGATCCATTGTCAACATCGAATCCAATTGCGAAGAATAATGTATCATCCACGAACAAATCGGACACGGACTCTTCCAAAGGACAGGGCAAGGCAGTCGGAGCAGGTAGTGGAAATGGTACAGGATTGGGAGATAAGGGAACAGGACCCGGAAAAGGTATGGGGTTGGGTGATATTGAATGGGGTGGAGGTGGAAATCGCACTGTATTAAACAAAATATTGCCACCAAGTCCCGGAAATCTTGATAGATTGGTCTCAATCAAGATTCGATTTACCGTTTTACCGGATGGTACGGTAGGCGATATGCGTCCTATGACAAAGGGTGATCCAGGTTTGGAATCTGTTTCACTTAGGACATTGAAGAAATGGAAATTCAATCGGCTCGATTCAGAAATACAGATGACCGGTACCATTACCTTCACATTTAAGCCAAATTAAGCCTGAATCAAGATGGAAATAGATAAAATTATCCTACTTATGGAAAGTTTGCCAGTTTATCTCATAATCATCCTTGGGATAATTCTCCTCTTAATTGTGCTGAAAGTGGCACGCAGTTTCATTAAATTTGCATTGTCTCTTTTCGCGCTCATCATACTTGCGCTCGTCATTTTGAAACTTCTCAATCAACCTTGATATGTCACAAACAATCGGAATAATCGGTACAGGATATGTAGGACTTGTTACCGGAACTTGTTTTGCTGAAAGCGGAAATAATGTTCTCTGCATTGATGTGGATCAACATAAAGTTGAAACATTGCAACAAGGCAAAATGCCAATTTATGAACCCGGTCTTGAGCATTTGCTCGAAAGGAATATCAGCAATGGTCGCTTGAAATTCTCAACGAATTTGGAGCTTGCAGTAAAACAATGTGCAATTTTGTTTTTGTGTTTGCCCACTCCTCCCGGAGAAGATGGTTCTGCTGATTTGAATTATGTGATGGACGCCGCGAAAAATATCGCAGAAATCATCAAGAAAGAAAATATCACTGATTTTCGAATATTGGTAAATAAAAGCACGGTACCTGTTGGGACAGCAGACAAAGTTCGAATGATTTGTAGAAATTATGCTCCTGGTTTTGATATTGAAGTTGTCAGCAATCCTGAATTTTTGAGAGAAGGATTTGCTGTTGAAGATTTCATGAAGCCAGATCGCGTTGTTGTTGGTACTTCAAATGAGCGCGCTGAAGATGAGATGCGTGATTTATATGAGCCATTTTTGCGCAGTGGAAATCCAATTTATGTGATGGATGAAAAGAGCGCTGAAATCACCAAATATGCAGCAAATTGTTTTTTGGCAATGCGTATTTCATTCATGAATGAACTTTCTGAGTATTGTGAAACCATCGGTGCCGACATCGAAAATATTCGCATAGGAATTGGGTCTGACTCACGCATAGGAAAGCGATTCCTCTTTGCCGGAATTGGTTATGGCGGCAGTTGTTTCCCAAAAGATGTGAAAGCATTATTGCATTCCACTGATGCAGTTGGAACTCCGCTAGGAATCATTCATGCCGTTGAAGAAGCAAATGCTAGACAAATAAATCGATTTGTAGAGAAGATCATCAATAGATTGAATAATCCAAAAGGTGCAAAAATTGCATTATGGGGATTGTCATTCAAACCCAATACAGATGATGTACGAGAAGCTCCTGCTTATACAATCATTGATAGATTATTGGAGGTTGGTGCAAATATTTCTGCCTATGATCCCGAGGCAATACCCAATACCAAGTCCATTTATTGTGATGCTATTCACTATGCCAATTCCGCATATGATACATTGAAAGATGCAGATGTATTAATCATTGCAACAGAATGGAATGAATTCCGTAAGCCTGATTTTTCAGTATTGCGTGCATCATTGAAGCAACCATTGATTTTTGATGGTAGAAATTTATTCGATCCTGAAACAATCGCCTCTGAAGGTTTTGAATATCATAGTATTGGTAGATTGGCAACCGGCATAACATCTTGAGCATAATCCTGATTTTGCTTTTCACATCTCATTGAACGATTCTATGTCATTGATCGATTTCGTTCTCCTGCTTTTTGCGGCAAAAACTCTTGTTTTTGTCTATGGTGCGGCCCGATCAAGACGCATTCTTCTTCCTAGTCATTCTGTATTGAATGAAACTGTTTCAATTGTCATTCCGGCAAGGAATGAGCAAGAAGCTTTGCCCTCCTGTCTGGAATCTCTCCTAAAAAACACTGATCCAACAATTGAATTCATCATTGTCAATGATCGCTCAAATGATGCCACTCAAGAAATAATAGATGCTTTTTCTGCGAAAGACAGCAGAATAAAGTCAGTTCAATTAACCGAAGAGCGATTCGGCAATTTGCGTGGTAAACCTGGTGCCTTGCATGCAGGAATATCTTCTGCAAAAGGTGAGATCATCATAATGTCTGATGCCGATTGCACATTCCCTGAGGATTGGGTACGAACAATAGCGCATGCATATTCAAATCCTACAATCGGAATGATTGCAGGATTCACTACTATAAACACAATTACTGCATTTCATCATTTGCAGGATATGGAATGGATGATGAATCATACATTGGCATCTGCAGCTATGTCGCTCGGACATCCACTTGGGTGTTTTGGTAATAATTTATCAATCAGAAAATCTGTCTACAATGCAGTCGGTGGTTATGCCGGTATCAAATTTTCAGTGACAGAGGATTTGCAATTATTAACGGGAGTATCAAAGGCGGGGTATGGAATTTTATATCCATGTCATCATTCCAATGCCGTCAGTACCGAACCTTGTCCGGATTGGAAAAGCTTTGTGAGTCAACAACATAGATGGGTCCGTGGCTCGGATGCATTGGGATGGAAAAAATATCTTTTTGCCTTTTTTGCATTTGTCTTTTGGACTTCACTCATATATTCAGGGTATATGAGTGATTGGACGGGTATGGCTAGCATATTGGCCATGCGAGTGATAGGTGATTGCATGATTGTGATGCCTACGCTATTTGCACTCAGAAGGACCAAACATATCCCTTGGATGGTCCCAGGAATGCTATTCATGATTTATATGGAAATCATGGTTGCCTTCCTTTTACTCAAGAAAGATGTCCATTGGAAAGGTCAAACTTTCCGTTGATTATTTTATTTGCATCGCTGCTTTGACAAAACTGATGAAGAGGGGATGTCCTTTCACGGCTCTTGACTTATATTCCGGATGGAATTGCACGCCAACAAACCATGGGTGATTTTTCAATTCGATGATTTCCACCAATGTTGTATCAGGAGATACACCGCTTAGCTTCATACCATGATCTTCCAATGTCTTCCGATATGCATTATTGAATTCATAGCGATGTCTATGTCTTTCCTGAATCGAATCCACTCCATAAGCCGCATGTGCAATGGTGCCTTTGCGAATGGTGCATGGATAGGAACCAAGTCTCATGGTGCCACCTTTATCTGTCACTTGCTTTTGTGCTGACATCAGGTGTATAACCAAATCCTTTCCTTTTTTGAATTCAGCTGAATGTGCATCTTTTATGCCTGCAACATTGCGTGCGAATTCAATTACGGCACATTGCATTCCAAGACAGATGCCAAAGAAGGGTATTTTGTTTTCTCTGGCATATTTAATGGCTTCAATCTTTCCTTCAATGCCTCTTGATCCAAAACCCGGAGCTACAAGAATACCCTGCATTCCTTTCAGTGTGGTTGCCACACTTGCTTTAGTGATGTTTTCGGAATCAATCCAAGTGATTTCAACTTTGGCATTATTGATGGCACCCGCATGAACGAATGCTTCTAGAATACTTTTGTATGAATCTTTTACTTGATTGTATTTTCCGATCAAACCGATATGAACAGTATGCTTGGGTTGTTTAATTCGATTAACAAATTTGGTCCATGTGTCCATGTCCAATTTGCCGAGCGACATTGAAAATTTCTTCAGAACGATTTGATCGAGATTGCGTTTCGCAAGACTTAGAGGTACTTCATAGATGGTTTCCGCATCGAGCACCTCGATGACGGAATCTTCTTCCACATTACAGAAAAGTGCAATCTTGCTTTTCAATTCTTTATTGATTGGTTGCTCAGTTCGGCAGAGGAGAATATCTGGTCTGATACCCATTTCCATTAACATTTTAACTGAATGTTGCGTTGGTTTTGTTTTTAACTCCCCGGCAGATTTGATATAGGGAACATAAGTCAAATGAATGTTTAGAGTACTTTTCGGACCTTTCTCCATGCATAACTGTCGAACGGATTCCATGAATGGCAAAGACTCAATATCTCCTACTGTTCCACCAATCTCGATGATGACAATATCAAAGAGTTTATCATAAATTGTCATGCGTCTCTTGATTTCATCGGTGATATGTGGAATCACTTGTACGGTCTTACCAAGATACTGTCCTTGACGCTCTCTTTGAATCACTTCAAAATACACTTGACCTGAAGAAACGGAATTGGATCTCGTCCCATCAACATCAAGATAACGCTCATAATGTCCAAGATCGAGATCGCATTCGGCTCCATCATCTGTAACATAGACCTCACCATGTTGTTGAGGGTTCATTGTCCCAGGATCCACATTGATATACGGATCAAATTTCATGATTGTGACCGATAATCCCCTTTGTTTCAGAAGTAAACCAAGGGAGGCGGAAGCAATTCCTTTTCCAAGTGAAGAGAGAACACCACCTGAAATGAAAATATATTTCGTTTTCTTAGCAGCCATGATCAGAGAGTATTATGTTGTGAATAAAAGAGCATACAAAAGAAAAGGAGACGCGAGTGCATTGCTGTATCGCGTCTCCCCAAAGACTTCATTGCGAAAAATTACATGTGTTGAATGATGGCATCACCGAATGCAGAACACGATACTTCGGTTGCTCCATC
>JBIKKD010000240.1:0-2774 GCA_044360565.1 Kapaibacterium sp. (SeqCode) | reverse complement strand
TGACAGGTGCCAATCCACTCATCAGAATGTGGGCTGATGGAAAGTATGGTCCGCCATCCGCGAATAATCCCTATGCAAATGTAATTGCTAAACATCCATTCAATGTATTCAATGACATGAATCATGAAAGCATCGCATATCAGCGATTTATCGATAGATTCAATCAATATTGGCTAGAGGAATTCAAATTTGATGGATATAGATTCGATTTGTCCAAAGGCTTCACGCAAGTGGATTATGGAAACAATACCGCTCGTTGGAGTTCTTATGATTCTTCGCGCGTCAGACTTCTCAAGCGCATGCATGACAAAATCAGAACCTATGATTCCAATGCATATTTGATTTTGGAACATTTCGCGGATGCAAGAGAAGAAAGAGAATTGACAGATTATGGATTCATGATTTGGCATAATATGAATCCCACTTCAGGTGAAGCAGTGATGGGTTGGATTTCAGGTCAATCAGACAATGGCACATCACAAGTTTATTTCAAGAATCGATCACTCAATGTTCCGGCCAATGTTGCCTATATGGAAAGTCATGATGAAGAAAGACTTCTGAAGAAAAGTTTTTGTTATGGAAAATCAGCCGGTCCATATACTTCAAGAGACACCACCATTGCTCTCGAAAGAGCAGGCGCAAAGGCAGCGATGTTCTTTCCGGTACCGGGTCCACGAATGATTTGGCAATTTGGAGAAATTGGATACGATGTTGGTTTGCAATTGACGGAAACTTGCGTGGACAATGCATCCATACGACTTAGTGTGAAGCCACAACGCTGGAATTACAGATCTGATTCCAGAAGACAAAGACTCTATGATACCTATTCCGCATTGATTGCGCTCAGAGCATATTCAACATTCAATTCGCTAGATACTAAGCTCACTTTTAAAGCATCCAGAACCGATACCATCAGAACAATTCTCTTTGAACATCCGGAAATGGATGCATATATCATTGCTAATTTCGACATGAAGCCAAGAACATTTACAGTCAAGATGCCCAAATCGGGAATCTATCATGATTACTTTACCGGGACATCTATAGAAATTCCTGCAAGTGGAAATTCACTGACTTTACAGCCCGGACAATTTCATGTCTTGACTTCCAAGCAACTCCCCAAGCCGGAAGTGCAAGCTTGGACACTCACTTCGATTGAGGAAAGTGAAGGTCGCGAGAATGCCATTATGCCACATCCAATACAATCAGGTGAGCAAGGTAGAATAGCTTTGAAGATAGCACGAGGAATTGGAAAGATCTATGATATGAAAGGTATTCTCATGGACATGAAGTCAATCAATGAACAAACCATTTCCATCGGACCATATCCTTCGGGAATGTATATGTTCATTCATTCGGATGAAGCAGGAAATATGATCGGCAAATATCCATTCATCATTCAATGAGATCCATGATGCGCATATTCATTGCATTCTTGTTGAGTGTCATAAGTCTCAAAGCAAATGAAATCGAGTCTTTCATTTCAATATTGAATTCCAGTGCCGATTCACTCATGAAAATAAAAGTGATTGATTCTTTCATGATTGTGAACAAGACATTTCCAATAGCCATTGACACGAATTGTTATTTCTTTTTTCGCGGTAAAGCCGATCGCATCATCGTCACCGGTGATCATACCCAATGGTCGCAAAGAGGCGATACAATGAAGCGTTTTCCCGGAACTAATCTCCATTTGGTGAAGAAATCATTTCCTGCCGATGCTCGATTGGATTATAAATTGATCAATGGCACGAATTGGATTTTGGATCCAAGAAATCCATTGACATGTTCGGGAGGATTCGGACCCAATTCTGAATTACGCATGCCCGCATATCCTAATCAACCGGAATTGATTGGCAATGCCGATATTCCCAAAGGCACGATATTCGACACGACTTTCACATCCAAAGCACTGAATAATTCAAGAGCAATAAAGGTCTATCTCCCACCGGATTATTCACCCACGATTCAATATCCCGTGATTCTCTTTCATGATGGAATTGATTATGTGAACCTTGCAAAAGCACCTGCGATCATAGACAGACTCATTGCGATGAATCGGATTCGACCAATCATCGCGGTATTTGTTCCGGCGGTGAATCGCACACCAGAATATGCCGGAAATTCAATCAATGCATTCACATCATTCATCAATGAAGAAGTGATGTTATGGGTTGATACGCGATTTTCTACATCCAGAGAAGCAATTTGGCGTGCAGTTGCAGGCGCATCCAATGGTGGCAATATCGCATTGCATTGCGCGATGAAATCTCCACACATATTTGGTAGTGTAGCAGCTCAATCCAGCAATGTCATCACAAGTATCATGTCAGGTTTTGATATCAATCCACCTCTTCCTATTCGAGTCTATGTTGACATCGGTACATATGATATCCCACAACTCATTCCACTAGTCAAACAATTCAGACAAGTTCTTGAAAAGAGAGGATATTGGTATCAATATAAGCAGATTAATGAAGGACATAGCTGGGGCAATTGGCGCGCAAATATGAATGAATATCTGGAATTCTTTTTCCCTCCGATTTCTGCATCTGTCAAATCAGAAGTGACAAATGTGCCATTAATCATGAATCTCCAATATGTATTTGATAGTGCTTCAATTCGATTAGATTTTGATCTCGGCATTCCTGTGAAAGGAATGGCAATCACACTTTTGGATATTCAAGGAAGAATTTTCTCGGAGTCATTATTGTCGGCTCGTGAACTTGGTCAACAATATGAGACTTTGCTCCTTGCCAATCCAATTGGTGCAG
>JBIKKD010000241.1:0-2774 GCA_044360565.1 Kapaibacterium sp. (SeqCode) | reverse complement strand
ACTTCATCTTGATTTACATCCTCACTATAGCGAATACCGCCTTTGCATGGAAGCTTGTGATGACTGTGTTCTGCTCTCCAAGCAGAAATAACTTGAATTTCTCCTTTGACTCGAACAGGGAATTGAATTTGATATACGGCATTGCAAGCTCTAATCTGATCGAGAAGACCTTGGGAATGATCTAGCAAAGCTGCTGCTTTGTCAAAATAAGTGTTCACCGATTGAAAAAACGGTATTTCGTGATAACTCGGTGGATTTGTTTGAGAAGACATAGTACTTCCTAATGAAACAATATGTATGGGTAAATGAGAAATCTTCTGAATTAAAGATTTCCTCTCAATGCTTGCTCTCTTTCTATGGATTCAAATAATGCTTTAAAATTACCTTTGCCAAATGAGGTGGCACCTTTTCTTTGAATGATCTCAAAGAATAAAGTTGGTCTGTCTTCAACAGGTTTTGTGAACAATTGAAGAAGATAGCCTTCTTCATCACGGTCAACCAATATACCTAGCTCTCGTAGAGGCGCAATGTCCTCATCGATTACACCAACTCTATCCAATAAATCATCATAATATGTATCCGGTACTCTGAGGAATTGGACTCCTCGAGATTTCAATGCAGAAACCGTTGCGATGATGTCATGAGTTGCCACTGCAATATGCTGTACACCGGGACCATGGTAAAACTCGAGATATTCATCAATTTGTGATTTTGCTTTTTTCCCATCAGCAGGTTCATTAATTGGGAACTTGATATAACCATTCCCATTCGATACAACCTTGCTCATCAATGCGCTATACTCAGTAGAGATGTCTTGGTCATCAAATGTAAGGAGTAGTGAAAATCCCATTACATCTTCATAGAATTTCACCCATTCATCCATTTTCCCAAGCTCAACATTTCCAACACAGTGATCTACATACAATAAGCCAACATCATCGGTTTTATATCCATCATCCATTGCCACATAACCGGGCATGAAAATCCCTGTATAATTTTTTCTCTCAACAAATGTGTGAATGGTGTCGCCATAGGTATGAATTGATGCTATTTTCACTTCACCGAATTCATCTTTCAAGATGGTTGGTTCTTGATAGCTTTTTGCTCCACGCGATGTAGTCTCTTTCCAAGATTTTTCAGCATCGTCAACCCAAAGTGCCAGAACCTTAACGCCATCACCATGTTTCTCAATATGTGAGCTTATATCATTACCGGGATGCATTGGTGTTGTCAATATCAGGCGAATCTTACCTTGTTTCAATACATAACTTGCTCTGTCACGAATTCCTGTTTCAGGTCCGGAATAAGCAATCAATTCAAATCCAAAGGCTGTGCGATAAAAAAACGATGCTTGTTTTGCATTTCCGACATAGAATTCGATAAAGTCCGTTCCATTGATCGGAAGAAAGTCAGTGATTGCTGTTTGTGATGATGCAGCGGACATAGTTTCCATGACTAGATACCAGAAGGTTGTGATTCGGTAAAATTACAAAATTGATTAAGCAAAATACTGGGAAAGTTCAGCCATTGTTGATACCACTCTTTGATTCGCTTCATCTGTGCCGGTGCTGATTCTTACACAATGTGGCAACTTGAAACCGGGTAGTCTTCGAACAATTATCCCTTTTTTCTCCAATTCGAGCGTCAAATCTATTGCTTTTTGTTCCGTTCCACAGTCAATCATAGAGAAATTTGCCACAGATGGAGAGATCTTCCATCCTTGATTCTTGAATGATTCTTGGAAGAGTTGTAAACCTCTTTTATTTAGTGCAATAGTTGCATTGACAAATTCATGATCATCCAATGCTGCAATGGCTGCAATCTGAGAAAGTGTTCCAGGGTCAAATGTCAATTTCGATTTTGCCATGACTTGTATGAGCTCAGAAGGCCCGATTGCATAGCCTACTCGCAATGAGGCAAGGCCATAAGCCTTTGAAAATGTTCGAAGTGTGATCATATTGGGTCTTCTGTGAAGAAGACTGTTTGGATAATCATCAACCAATATTTCAGTATACTCGAAATATGCTTCATCCATGATCAGTAAAACAGAATCAGGAACAGCATTGAGAAGTTTTTCAAATTCAGCTTGATTGATTGAAGTTCCGGTAGGATTATTCGCATTTGCGATATATACGATTCTAGTGTTTGAATCAATTGCATCAATAATCCCATCAATGTCAAATCTATAATCAGAAGTGAGAGGTACTGATTTGCAATTGAGATTCGCGATTGAAGTGGCCACATAGTATCCAACAAAAGTACCATCGCTTGACACAATTGTATCGCCGGGTACTGTAAAACAGCGCATCATTAAATGCAGCAATGCATCAGATCCATTATATGTAACAACTTCTTCAGGTTGTACATGGAATTTTTGTGCAAGTGCATTTCCCAGTGAAACACCCCCGTCAGGATACACGGATAAATCATCTGCTATGATTTTTTTCAATGCATTCAATGCCAAAGGGGATGTACCCAATGGATTTTCATTGGAAGCCAATTTGACAATATCCGTGATGCCATGTTTCTCTCTAACAGCTTTGATAGAAGTGCCGGGAGTATATGGTGAAAGTTTCTGAATATGCTCAGGTATGAATATTGACATGGTGAAATGTGTAATTGTTGGTCTAAAATCTGACAAATTTAAGAAAACCTCAATGATACAAGCCATGAATTGATAGCATGGTGGAAAAAGAGAATGAAATACCTCCTAAAGCCGAGAATAGCGGTATATTTTGTGTAAATTTGCCATGTATTTACTTTGTTTGAATGTA
>JBIKKD010000045.1:0-8872 GCA_044360565.1 Kapaibacterium sp. (SeqCode) | reverse complement strand
TGCAACCCGATAGTGCTTTGTATTATTATCGTTTGCTCGTTGAGCGATATCCTCAAACAGAATATGCGAAAGATGTAAGAGCTGGAGTAGAAATTGCACTCGCTCATCAGAGTGGTTTATATGATGTTAGCACAGGTAAAATGATTGAAAGAAAACCTCTCATTGATACGACACAAATTCCTGCGGCTGATTCCACAGCTAAACCTGATGCCCAAATTCAGCAAACAATCGACAATTCCAGAACTTTGTCGGACCCAAATGCGAATCAGCAAAAAGAACCTCTCAGACAGCGCAAACCAAATCAAAATAATCAACTGATCAATCCAAATCAGCCGATGCAATTACCCGTGAATGCCCCTCTACCAGGGAATATGCAGATTTCACTTCCACAAGATGCGAGTCCTGCAGATTCCATGAATATAGGTGATCCACCTTAATCAATGCATTGCCATATTCCGAATAATTCTCTTCCCTTCTCCTGATAATCAAGTCCATAACCAATGATGAATACAGGTGGTATCTCAAATCCAATGAACTCTTTGGAAAGGTCCATTACATGTTGATCAGGCTTGGAAAACAATGTGACTATCGTGCAGGAGGCTATATTCATCCCATCCAATACTCTTTTCAATTCCTTGATTGTACGACCCGAATCAATGATGTCTTCAATGATGAGAATATGCTTTCCTGCATAATCTCCTGCGAATTCATTCACAGTAACCACACCCGAGGATATCATACCACCCTTATAACTTGAAGCACGAATCATGTCGATGTGCATCGGTATACGCATATGTCTCACGAGATCAGCCGCAAAGATAAATGCACCTTTCAGTGTAACAAGAACGGTGATTTCATCCACTTCCGCAAAATGTTCATTCAACGATTGAGCAATTTCATGAACTCTGTTTGCAATTGTATCGGGAGAAATGAATTCTTTGAATTGAAGATCATGAATGGTAATGATATCGGACATTGTAACCTCGGAATTGACCACTCATATTACTGAATTCTCATCAGAATTCAAGGATATGCCGAATGCCGAACATGATTGTTGTTTGCACATCCTGCATTGAAAAGTCTTTTTGAGGTGTATATAATACCATGGGAGAGGCCGTAAGCGACCATTGATCGGAGAGATCATAAGCCATCGAAAACCCTAGTGATGTCATTGCAATACCGGAAATTGTCTGCAACTTTCCAGGTCTGAAAATCAACAATCTGCGAGTCGCTATCGTATATCTCGTGCCAACGATGGATGCTATTGGTGAGAATCGAAAATTACCCCATTGAAACATTCCCATCAAAGTAAGTGCGAGATAGTTAACCGTCTCTGTTTCTGCCCCAAACATTCTATCATAAGAAAGATCAATCATGAATGATGATGACATCGCCGTTGCATTGAGAGTAAGCATATTTGGTATGCCGGCCACGGGATTGATTGAATCAGTCGGATATCCAAATCGCGTAAATTGTGCGCCCAGATCAAGCCAATCGGATGCTGAATATTGATATCCGATTCTTGCATTCCAACCCTGCGGTCCCGGCTGATCTCCAACTCTTCTTGCAATATCAATTCCTGCCAAGAATCCACCTATATGTGAGGCTTCAGTCCCTACCGACATAATTCCCTGACTTCCACTCAAGTTCACCCCATTCTGCACTTGCCTATTCCGAACCAAGATTCCCGAACTGAGTGTCCAAGGAAGCGGCTCATCATATATATCAGCCAACCATGTTGTATCCTCAAGATCCAGTGAATCATCAAGCATCAAATCTAGTGAATTATCAAGCATCAAATCTAGTGAATCATCAAGCATCAAATCTAGTGAATCATCAAGCATCAAATCTAGTGAATCATCAAGCATCAAATCTAGTGAATCATCTATGATTTCAATGTCGAACATATCATCGGGATTACTCGGCAGATCTTGAGCATTGGCAGATACAAACATGAAAACACTCCCCATCAGAACGATGAGGAGTGTGATAAGTTTTGATGAATGAGTCAAACTCATGGTTTGCCGGCTCTTTTCAATTCACGCAATTGACGACGACCATCGCGAATTGTCACTTTACCTGCTTTGATTTGATCTTTTGCTGTGCGAACCTGATTTCTCATTTGTTGCATTTGAGCTTTAGCTTGCTCTTTGGTCAATTGACCTGATTTTACTTGCTCACGCAACTGGCGAGCTTGCTCTTTAGCATCTTTAACAACTGTGACGCCAGCTTTGACTTGTTCCTTACCGGCATTCACTCTTTCTCTGATTTGACCTTTATCTTGTGCAATGGCAGAGAATGTGAATCCAAGGACAAGAAATAATGCCATGATGAATGTACGCATGACCGAACTCCGAAAAATTTATGTAACATGATTGAGATCTCTGTGCATTCAGACATATCAATATGCATGAGGGTTTAATCAAGACTGATTTTTTTTATGAGATTTTTTGAAGTTAGAAAAGCATGAATCCTGGATTCAAGTCCCAGAGCCAAGAATGCGAGAATAATGCCTGCGATCACATCCACCACATAATGATAACGAAGATATACTGTTGAAAAAATCAAACTACAGCCCATTATCAAGAATACCCAACGCAGCTTAGACCTAAAACGAAATGCCAATATCATATTCATGAGTGTCATCATGGTATGTCCACTCGGCATGCAATTCCTATGCATTTGTAAAGCTGGTGCAATGGCCTTATCACGAAATCCATCACCTGTATCAATGATATTGCGTATGATGTCAGTTACCCAAAGTCCAGGTAAATCACTGAAAATAGAAGAATACTCATGAACCGAAAATCTAGGACCGATTGCAGGCATGAAAAAATATGCCAAATATGAGAGTAGGAAACCAAAAACGATGGTTCTCGTGACTCGTTCCGCTTCTTCATATAATCCACGCATATTCAATTCAATTGATTGTGCAAAGGCGTGAAAATAGAAAAGCACATAAGCAATCTGCAAGAATTCTGTCAATGCCGGGAAGGCAAACTGTTGCAACCATTCTGTTGGATTCATCCCAAAGATTGCTTTGTCCCAAGCCACAAGAATGGGATCATAATCATGTGGATTCAATACACTGATATACACAAATACTTGCATGAACACCACATAGATGATCGGCAGATGATAGTACCTGTGAATATTCAAGAAGATTGTACCGGCTCGATATTTACCCAATGTTGCAATGCTGATTATGGTGATTGCGATGAATACATTCTGCAAAACCAAGATGCCGATATTTGGAATATTAGTGATGAACAGCGCTTGTATCACAGTATAGATGACTAGCATTCCTAGAAAATACCAATCGGCACCAAGCAGGACATCTCGTAATTTGAATCGCATGAATGGTTGTGTATTCATCAGGGTATAATGCTTTCTGTTTTGGAAAAACATTTGGCCAAAGCCAAGAATTGTTCAGGCACCAATTCCTCTGCTCTTTTACTCATCAGAGATTGAATTTCAGGAGATAATTCAGCATGATGATTGGAGAGAAATTGACTCAGTGCATTTGAGAGAATCTTTCTTCTTTGTCCGAATGCCATACGCACTAATGGATGCACCAGTTTGTACTCCTGCATGGAGATGGACCTTTTCTTAAAGTCGAATACAACAACCGCTGAATCAACCGAAGGTCTTGGAGTGAAACAACCCGATGGCACTTTGAGTGCTATGCGTGGCTCTGAAACAAATCGTGCCGCTATACTCAGAATGCCATATTCTTTTGTGCGAGGTTTTGCGCAAATGCGTTCAGCAACTTCTTTTTGCATCATGATGACGGCTCTTTCCAATACATCGGATTGCTCAAAGAGGCGGAACAGAATATCCGAAGTGATATAATACGGAATATTACCGACCACTTTCAAAGTAGGAATTTCCAATCCTTGTTCATTTCTCATGAAACGACTGGCATAGTCACGAAGATTGAATCTCAAGAAATCTCCATGTTCCACACTGAATTGTTTATTTGAATCAAATAACTCATGCAGAGTTTCAATTGCTCTTTCATCCAATTCAATGGCATGAACCATCGCCTGAGATTTCAATAAGAATCCTGTTAGATCGCCGCATCCGGGACCAATTTCAAGTATTGTATCACCTTCTTGTGCATCCATCAACATTGCGATTTGCGATGCTTTGTTTTTGTCTGTCAGAAAGTTTTGTCCAAGAGATCTTTTGGCTTGAATCCGACCCGACTGATGTTTTTGCTCTTGATATTTCATAATGCTGTGCCGGATTTGATATCATCGCTAAGATTGTTTTTCAGTAAGGACTGATATCCGGCTTTTAATTCTTGCACGATTTTCTCCATGGATGATGAGATCACTTTGGCATCGCTTATGGTGGACATGAAATTCGTATCACCATTCCAGCGTGGTACGATGTGAAGATGCAGATGTCCCGGAACGCCCGCTCCACCTGCTTCGCCAAGATTCATGCCGATATTGAATCCATGCGGAGAATACACAGCATTGAGAACAGTTTGCAATTTGCGAGTCATGAGCATGAGATCGAGATATTCTTCATCGGTCAATAATATGGTATCAGGACAATGTCTTTTCGGGGAAAGCAAAATATGTCCGGCATTATATGGATATCGATTCATAATCACGATGGTATATTCAGATTCTGCTATCACAAGCGGATCATTGGATTCAGACATGGAGGCAGAACACAAGAAACAATCATGATTCTTTTCTTCATCACCAAATGAATCAATATAGGTGGAGCGCCAGGGAGACCATAACTGTTTCATCATAAACCTCTCCAAGATTTCACTGCCGTACATTGTCTTCCAAATGCATTTTTTATAATGATTGAAGATTCAAATGCAGAACTAATCTCAATTGACTTTGGAATTTCAATTGCACATCGTTTAACAAGTCCGGAGGATGTGGAAACAAGTGCAATATCCTTTGGAGAAATCTGCTTAGTGAATGACTTGCCATTTTGCTTGAATTCAATATTCACGGTACAACCATCTTTTGGTAAGTAATCGGTGTATTCGAGAATCAAAAGTAATTCATCTGAATCAGTATTTCTGAAGAATTCAGCACCTTTGAATTCAGGCTGATCTTCAAGTGACAATTTTTGAATTTCACTGCTGTTTTTTAAATGTTCTTCATGCACGGAAGACAATTTGATTGTTTGTGATATTCTTTGTCTTCCCGGCTGAGAACGAAACCAAGGCAATTCATTGATGGTCTGACTGCTCGCACTCACCACTCCATCTCCACCTTCGAAGAGAGATTCAACGCCCATTCCGAGCAATCCCATGATGCGTCTGAACAATTCTTTAGCTCCTGACTTATTCAATACCGACAATTCTTTCATGATGTCAACATCACCGATCACGCTGATATATTCCACATCAAGAGGATGCTCACGATTACCAGATTTTTCAATGAACCAACCTCCGTCTTGGGCACGGCGAAGATCACGAATGGCGGGAGAATCAAAAGGGACATCATCTTCGGCTTTGCGAATCAATTCAGAAGCTTGTTCAACGATGGGTTTGAGAAAACTTTCCTTTCCATCCTGCAAAGATTTATTGACAGCGGTTTTCCAATTGTACACCTTGGCAAAAGCCGAACCTTGATGTGGGGAGCCGATGGTGATGAGTCTTTGCACATGATGATCTTTGACATGCTTCGTAAGATAATGTCTGCCGGTCAATCCGCCCATGCTATATCCAATGAGAATCACTTTTTCGGCACCTGTTTTCTCTCTCACAAATGCTATGCATTGCTCCAATTCTTTGGTCCATCCTTCAACTGAATCGGTTGGATTACTGAATTGTACAGTGAAAAAATCCATGGTTGAAGAAGACCCTTTTTGATCAAGATAGATTCCCTTTTTGGAGGGTTTCAAAATCCCGGCATGTTTCAAACCAAGATCTTTCTCATAGAATTTTATCGCATGTTTATCCCATACACTCGCCTTCTGTCCCAAACCATGTAATAAAACTATTGGATATGGTATTTGAAGCAATTTCGATGGCTTCGCTTCCACATATACCGGTATATATTCCGGAATAGTGAGTTTTGTGCTTGCACATCCCCCGAGAAAGAGCATGAGAAATATAAAAATGATTGACTGCATTGATGGAAAGTCCTCAATCGAAATGAATTCAATTGTCCAAATTTACCATTTCACCATGATACATTGAGTATCATGAGAATTCATCTTTCTGATGTATATTCGCGGAAGTGAACTTCAATACATGATTTTGGAAGAGGGTACATTCAGCAAGCAAACCACATATAGTATACTCAAAGGCAAAGATCCTCATGATGATGATCAAGCAGACATGCAGGAACATTCACCGTCTTTGGCAAATCGCGTTCTTGTGCTTAATCAAAGTTATGAGCCCATAAGTGTTTGCAGTGCCAAAAAGGCATTTTTGCTGATTTTTCTGCTCAAGGCAGACCTTGTAGCTGAAAGAGAAGACAGAGTCTTGCGTTCAGTCAATGCAACTTATCCATATCCAAGCGTCATACGCCTCTCTTCTTATATCCGCGTAAAATTCAAGAATGTCGAATTATCCAGAAGAAATATACTTCGCAGGGACAATAATCAATGTCAATATTGCGGAAAAACAACAACTCCTCTCACATTGGATCATATCATTCCTCGCTCTCGCGGTGGGATGGATACATGGGACAATCTCGTTACGGCCTGCATTCGATGCAATAATAGAAAAGGAAATCAAACTCCCGAAGAAGCAGGCATGAAACTTGCAAAGCAACCTCGCAAACCACATCATGTCATTTTTCTCAAAAATTTCATGGGCAAGGTCGATGAGGCATGGAAACCGTATCTTTTCCTAGATTGATTCCTGTTAATACCTGAAACATGCTAATTTCTCTCTATGTTTTGAGACTCCATTTCGGTCCATTTCTTTTTGGGACTTTGACCGTGATGTTTCTTTTTCTGCTTCAATTCTTGATGAATAATCTTGACAAATTGATCGGAAAAGGACTCGATAATGCCATTATTCTGCAAGTGATCATGCTGAGTTTATCTTGGATGATCGTGCTTGCCATTCCGATGGGCGTACTCTTCTCCACTTTGATGGCTTTCGGAAGCATGTCAGGCGCACATGAGACCACTATCATCAAATCAGGTGGAAGAAGTTTATATCGCATGATGTTTCCACTCATCATCATCGGTGCGGGATTATTCTATGGGGTCTATTGGTTCAATGATTCAATTCTACCAGAATCGAATCATCGTTTCAAGATACTGATGCAGGACATACAAAGAAAGAAGCCGACTTTTGCGATTGAATCAGGTCGATTTGTTTCTCAATTGGAAGGATATACCATCCTCGCAAGAAAGGTGGATACGCTCAGTGGCGCATTATATGGGGTTACCATTTATGATAATGGCTATACAAATAGAACAAATGTATTGTCTGCCGATACGGGATCTATCAAATTCTCTTCTGATTATTCCAGAGTGATTGTTACGCTTCGCAATGGTGAAGTGCATCAATTACAAAAGCAGAAGCGTACTGATTTTCGCATGATGCGATTTTCCAAACATGTGATTTCCATTGCTGCTCGTGATTTTCTCTTTCAGCAATCTGATGTGAATCCGGGTTCTAGAGGCGATCGCGAGATGTCGATTGCTGACATGAGATCCATCGTTCAAGAAACAGATATTTCTCTCAATGTCACCCAAAAGAGAATAGACACTTTATTGAATGAGCATTATGGTGAAGTGGTTCAGGCAAGATTGCCGGGTGATTCTGCTGATGCGACAATGACACCGCTTCGTGAGAGAGTATTGACAGAACAAGAGATTTATAAGCGAGTGCTCAATAGATTATCGGTATTGCGATCACCATTGGAATCTGACTTGTTTCAGGCGAATGAACAGCAAAAAAAGAAAAAGGCATATTTGGTTGAGATTTATAAAAAATACTCCATACCTGCTGCTTGTCTTGTATTTGTATTCATTGGATGTCCACTAGGAGTACTCAGTAAGCGAGGTAATTTCGGTATTAGTGCTGCTATCAGTCTTCTCTTTTATGTGGTCTTTTGGGCTTGTCTGATTGGCGGAGAAAAATTGGCTGACAGAGATTTGATTTCAGCCGAGATAGGCGGATGGTTCGGCATATATGTGACGGGAGCCATCGGACTGGCATTGACATTCATCATGAACAATGAATTATCCGTTAAGGATCTTTGGCAGAAAATCAGAAGAGCTTGATTCTATTCTTCGGGTCGGATGTCTTTTATGGACAATTGGGGTGCATTCGATCCATTATGGGTATTCTCTTCCAAATTGAAGCAAATGGAAAAGGGTTTACCATTCGTGCAGTATTTGAGTTTGTGAGCGAGATTGAATCCAATTGCATCAATGACAAAATTGGATTGCATCGTGCGTAATTTCAAATGATTCCCGCCTATGATTTTCACGCCATTTGCTGAACGAACATTTTGGGCATAAAACATTGGTTTGGAATTCCCATAGCCAAATGGGGCAAATCTTCGTAAAACTTCTAAGAATCTGGGCGAGAGTTCGCTAAGCTGCAATTCTGAATCTACTACAATCTCAGGTATAAGCATTTCAGGAGTGATCTCACGATGAGCTATTTCATCGATGGATTCACGCAATTGGAGAATATCTTCCTCGCGTAAAGTAACGCCCGCAGCATGTTTATGCCCACCAAATTCCAAAAGCAAATGCTCACACTCTTTCAAAGCATTATGAATATCGAAATTGCGAATGCTTCTTGCGGAACCTTTCGCATGTTTGTCCAATGAGGTAAGTAGAATCGTTGGAAGATGGAAGCGTTCCACGAGACGTGATGCCACGATTCCAATGACACCGGCATGCCAACCCGGTTTAT